>CALDHF010000338.1 GCA_937941595.1 uncultured Acaryochloris sp.
AGTAGGTCCGAAAACGCCTATCACTGTCCCCCAAATTTGGCTGGGAGGACAATATATTGGGGGTGCCGACCAGCTAGAGCAGGTGATGCATAAGCAAGGATTATTCCGGCCTGAAAATGGTGAAGTGAAAACCGTTTTCCAATCAAGGTAAACAGAAGTCCATTCATCAATTTTCGAGAGCTTACTGTGTTGTGGAAGTGTAAACCAAAATTCCCTGGTTTTGAATTAGGTCTTGTTTAAAAATGGGTGAGCACTTGTTCCGTCGCAGAACATAAGATCAACAAATGTGTAGTTCTAAACCGACTAAAATCGTAGAAACGTTGAACGCATTTGTGGAGATAACTGAATAGCAATGACAATTTCCATGTTTAAGGCTTCGGTCCCACCCCTTAGTCGTTCTTTGAATAACCTAGCTGCAATTCTTGAAAAAGGGGCTGCTCACGCAGACAGTCAGGAAATCGACCCCAGTGTACTCGTCAACGCCCGGCTGTTTCCCGATATGTTTCCCCTAGCAAGACAAGTTCAAATTGCATCGGATGTAGCCAGAAGAGGTGTGGCTAGATTAGCGGGCATGGAAGCTCCCTCGATTGCAGATACTGAATCTTCCTTCCCAGAGCTAATCACCCGGGCGAAAGTCACAGTAGACTATCTCCACACTTTTACACCAGATCAAATTGATGGAAGTGAGGATAAAATCATATCCCTTCCCGTTAGGGATGATATTTTCAAATTCCCTGGCCTATCGTATTTGCTTGCGTTTGTACAACCCAATGTGTACTTCCATGTGACGACTGCCTACGACATTCTCAGGCACTCTGGCGTCGAACTCGGTAAGCTCGACTATCTGGGTAAACCTGATAGCTAGGGAGAGGATACTCCTGTAGCGAGAAGATGGTGACACCAAGTATCATTCCTGCACCAAGCTATGGGAGGGCTAACCCCAATTAGCTTGGTGCGAGGCCGATCCTAAAATGGGCTAAGTCTAGGGGGCGAGAATATGTTGTACCCCTAAGGTAGTTTGGAGGTTACTGTTACTTGGCCATTGGTTTTAACGATATCTGCATCGGCTGTAAGGGAATCTGAGTTGGAAGTCGTCATTCGGTCGCTCAGCCCCTTGATGACGATATACAAAATCGGCACCACAAATAAACTCAGGAAGGTCGCGATGAACATTCCCCCAAAGACCGCCGTTCCTAAGGATTGGCGACTGGCTGCCCCAGCCCCAGATGCTACGACCAAAGGGAAAATACTACTTAGGGTAGAAATAGCCGTCATCAGAATAGGACGGAGTCGCTGTTGGGCAGCTTGGAGAGCGGCTTTCGGGACTGATAAGCCTTGTTCTGTGCGCAATTGATTGGCAAATTCGACAATCAAGATCGAATTTTTACTGGCCAGACCAATCAGCATAACTAGTCCAATTTGGCAATAAATATCATTTGGGAAGCCCCTCAACAGCTGTGCCCCCAGTGCCCCCAAAATTGCTAAGGGGACCGACAGCATAATGATCACCGGATCCACATAACTTTCGTATTGAGCTGCTAGTACTAGAAACACTAGCACCAGTCCAAGGCTGAAAATGATGGCAGCTTGTCCCCCAGACTCCACTTCTTCTAGGGAAGCCCCCGCCCACTCAAACCCAAGACTAGGTGGCAACACTTCAGCAGCCAACTCTTCCATCACTTGGATCGCTTGTCCAGAACTAATGCCTTTAGCTGCTCCTCCGTTAATCTCAATTGAACGGTATTGATTGTAATGATTAATGGTTTGGGCACCCGTGACGGGCGTAATGGTGACCAAATTACTGAGCGAAATCATTTGGTCATTGCCGGAGCGCACGTACAGCTTACCGATATCATCGGGGTTAGAGCGAAACTGTTGATCCGCCTGAACATACACACGATAGGTGCGCCGCCCGAAGCTAAAATCGTTAACGTAGCGGGATCCTAAATACACTTGCAGAGTATTAAAAATTTCATCAACATCCACTTGCAAGGCTTTGGCCCGTCGCCGATTCACGTCAATCTTTAGCTGAGGAGTATTGGCACCATAAGTGGTGAATGCGCCTTCTAGGGCCGGATGTTGGTTTGCTGCTCCTAGTAATTTGCCCATATTCCCCACAAACTCTTCCAAACTCAGATCGCTGGATCGATCTTGAAGTTGGAAGGTAAAGCCACCATAGCCGCCCAAGCCTTGAATAGAAGGTGGGTTAACCGCTAAAATCCGAGCTTCAGGAATTTGAAATAATTGTTGTCGGACCCGGTCAATAATCGCTGGGGCTGTTTGTCCGGGTGAACGTCTTTCTGACCAAGGTTTTAAGGTTGTAAATACAATGCCGTTGTTGGAAGCATTGCCGCTCAAGCTAAAGCCACCGACCGCGAAAGTGGCTCGGACTTCGGGGAGGGGCAGTATTGTCTCTTCAATCTGCTTCATGACATCGCTGGTGTATTCCAGAGAAACGCCATCTGGAGCACCAACAATCGTAATGAAATAGCCCTGATCTTCTTCGGGGAGAAAGGCAGAAGGCACGGTGGTATAGAGCCAAGCCGTCAAAGTTAACAGGGCGGCGAAAATAGCCAACACCAAGTATTTGAATCGATTCATCCAGTCCAGGATGCTGCCATAGCTTTGATACAAGCGGTCTTGCTGGCGGTTGAACCAGTTAAAGCCGGGGGCTAACCATCGAGGAATACTGGGATTTTGCCGCAGGAGTAACCCTGAAAGGGTCGGGGTAAGGGTAAGAGCGTTGAACGTGGAGAGGGCGATCGCAAACGCAATGGTCAACGCAAACTGTTGATAGAGGGCTCCGGTCGTACCTGGGAAAAAAGCCACGGGCACAAACACCGCCATCAATACCAAAGAGGTGGCAATGACTGCTCCTGTCAGCTCTTGCATGGCTACAATTGCTGCCTGACGAGGACTAATCCCCTCGTTCTGGATTTTAGAAGCAACGTTTTCCACCACCACAATGGCATCATCGACGACCATTCCTGTCGCTAGGGTCAGACCAAATAAGGTCAGACTGTTGATCGAAAATCCAAACAGTTTGATAAATACAAATGTGCCAATGAGGGAAATGGGAATGGTGACTGCTGGAATAATGGTAGTTCGCCAATCTTGCAAAAACACAAAAATTACGAGGACAACCAAAAGCACAGCCTGAACAAGGGTCCATACCACCTCAACCAGGGATTGCTCTACAAAGTCAGTCGTATCAAAGCCGATGTCGTAAGCCATACCCGGTGGAAATTCTGTGGCTAGGTTGGCCATCGTTGTCTTGACGCCCCGGGCCACCTCTAAAGCATTGCTCCCAGGAACTTGGCGAATTCCCAATCCTACTGCTTCCTTGCCTCGAAACCGTAAAAATGAACCATAATTCTCGGCTCCTAGTTCAACTCGGCCCA
Source organism: uncultured Acaryochloris sp. (assembly GCA_937941595.1). Lineage (GTDB taxonomy): Bacteria > Cyanobacteriota > Cyanobacteriia > Thermosynechococcales > Thermosynechococcaceae > Acaryochloris. Next base: position 3,402 of record CALDHF010000338.1, read on the forward strand.
CATCCTTGAGAGTGACTAAGCTGCCGTTATCACTAGTATCAACAACGACCTCTTCGAACTCTTCGACTGTGCTGAGACGGCTTTCTGCCTTTAAATCAATTTGGAATTGTTGACCTTTAGGCGCTGGAGGCTGACCGATTTGTCCTGCTCCCACTTGAATATTTTGCTCTTGGAGAGCATCCACAACATCCTGCCCTGTAAGGTTACGTTTGGCTAATCGCTCTGGATCTATCCAGAGACGCATCGCATATTTACGTTCCCCAAAGATCGTGACATCTCCCACCCCTTTGACCTTTTTAAGGGCATTTGACAGATATAGATCTGCATAGTTGCTCAGGAAAATACTGTCATATTCACTATCTTCGCTATATAGGCCAAAGCCCATGAGAAGACTACTAGATTGCTTACTGACCCGGACGCCAGTCTGCTGGACGGCCGTGGGCAATTGGGATTCGACGCTAGACACCCGATTTTGGACATCCACAGCGGCCAGATCTTGGTCGCGATTATTCTCAAAGGTAGCGGTAATCGAGCTAGTCCCACTATTGCTACTGCTGGAGGTCATATATCGCAGCCCTTCGACCCCATTGATCTCCCGCTCTAGAATACTGGTGACCCCGTCTTCGACGGTGGCGGCATCTGCCCCAATAAAATTGGCTTGGATATTCACCTGTTTGGGACTGATATCAGGATATTGGGCAATGGGTAGAGAGGGTAAGCTGACCAACCCCATCATCAAAATGATCAGTGCACAAACGGTTGTCAGAACAGGCCGTTTAATAAAAAAATTGACAAGCATAAGCAGAAAAGAGGCGTTGGCTAAGTGATAGTCAAGAGATCAACAGTTGCGACGGCCAAGGAATAAGATACTCAAATGCTAAAAGTTAGCAATAGATGATGGCTAAAAACCAGTTAAAGAACATTGAGCGTAGACGCCATCTTACTGAGGAGGCTTGGATGGGGGTTGTCCCGAATCTATCAAGAGGGGGGCACCATCTTTTAGATTCTGTAACCCTGACACCACAATGGTTTCACCTGTTTGAATGCCATCTAGGACTTGGTAGTTGTTGCCCTGAATGCTGCCTAGCTCGACGGGCTGTTGACGAGCGACCATCGATGGCACTTGCCCCTCTTGCTGCTGAGGTTGGTCGGCAATGAAGACAAAGGCTTTACCCCCAAGCCTTGAAATTGCTGTTGTTGGTACTAAAACACCAGGACGAGTCTTCCAAACGACTTTGGCTTCTACGCGCTGGCCATCCCGCAAATTTCCCTTGGCATTGGGGAAACTGGCCTTGGCTAAGACGGACTGGCTATTGCCATTGACGGTAGGAGAAATGAAGCTAATGCGGCCCGTTGTTAAGGTTTTCTGGGACTGAGTTGGACTCAATTCTACGGGTAGTCCTACTTGCAGTTGATCCCGTTTTTCAATCGGAATATTGAGGTTGATTTCTAAGACTTGGTTTTGAATAATGGTGGTTAGGGTATCACCAGTCTGGACATAGGTGCCTAATTTGATGGGGATATCTCCCACGATTCCAGCAATGGGAGCAACGATGCGAGTATCCTGCAAATCTTCACGGGCTGACAGAGCACCCGCTTTAGCCTGGGACAAACTGGCTTTAGATTGAGACAAACTGGCTTTGGCTGCTTGAATCTGTTCGTCCACGGCTTTCAATGCAGCTTGGGCAGAGGCGCGGTCTCGTTTGACTTGATCCAAGACTTGTTGTGCTAATACTCCCTGTTTTACTAGTTTTGCTGTGCGTTGGAACTCTGTATTTTGTAACTCTAGTTCGGCAACGGCCGTAGTTCGTTCGGCTTCTACGGCTCGTAGTTGGGCTTGGGTATTACTGCTGGCAGCAGCGGCAACATTAATGTTGGCGACTGCTGCACCAAAATCGGCTTGGGTTTTGTCGGGGCTAAGCTGAATAATGGGTTGTCCAGGTGCAACAGTACTGCCAGATGAAACAAAGATTTGAGTCACCCGTCCTTCTGTTTCGGGCCTGAGTTCAACTCCTTGCTTTGCTTCTAGGGTCCCTAAAAACGTTGATCTTTCTTTTATACGACTGGATTGCACTTCTAGGACTTTGACCAAGACGCCAGGTGGGGGTTGGGGGGCCACTGGCGCTGTACCCTGCAAGAAAAAACGCCAGATGGCAAAGCTAGCACCGACAACGACAACACCTGCCACCCAAAAATTCCGACGTTTTGGGGGTGAAGGTGTATGGGCTGAATTTGAAGACGACTCGGCGATAACAATGTCCGATTCAACAGGTTCTTGCAGCTTTGGGGGGTCAGGAGTTTCCATGGATCTTAGTCTAGACTTAGGCAGAATCGGAAAGGAGGCTTTGACTCAGGGGTAGATGCTGTCAAATTGCGGGACACATATCTAATTATTGATCTGCTGAAGACTATAAAGAGAATATAAACCCTATTCTAGTGCGGATTCCAGGTGATTGGGTGTTACCTGGATAAACTCAGATTGTCTTGGACCTCAGCGGATAAACCATAGACTATGGGAATGGGAATAGCTTAATTGTGATCTTTTTCTGGAGAGCGGGCTGGGTTGAGTTGTTGTTGGACCCGTTGCCCAAATTCGGTCGGCAGCTTGGTGATAGCTTCTTGGATAAAGGTTTTGACAAATTGATCTCGACGATGGAGCTGAAATTGGCGTTGTACGACTTCTGTCATGCCACCATCTCCCCAATCTTGATCGTTGCGAAAATATTCGATAAAGCTTTTCCCGGCAATGCGGGTTAAATAGGCAGCGCCTACACTCTGAATGGTTTTGCCGACGACGAAGCCGGCGATGCTAAATTGCAGTGCTCGGGAAAAGACTTCGATGGCTCCTTTGACAATGCCCAAGCTCACCATGGTTTTGGCTAGGGAAAGGGCCAAATCTTTAGCTCGATCTACAGTTAGATCACAGCCATAAATTTTGGCGATTTCGATCACCATTTGGGTGTTAACGGCGGCGGTGGCCAATAGATCAATGACAGGTACAGGCGTGACCCAAATAACACCAGCCCCGATCCACTGAAAACGGTCTACGATCTTATCGGCTTGTTGACGACGTTCTTGATCAATGAGCTGGCGTGCTTCTGTTCCTAAGCGTTGGGACTGAAGGAGGATGTTATCTGCGAATAAATTGTCTCCTTCTTCTCGGAGGATGCGGACGATTCTTTGGAGGAGAGATTTGAGGTCGGGGTCGGGGTGTATAGATTCTCCAGTAGATAAGCGGAGGGGTTGAGGATGGGCTGCGATCGCAACCACGTCTTGCGGCTGGATCCATCCTTCCACCCGCATTCGTAAGCGTTCCAGAATTGAGTCCTGATCGCTGGCTTGATAACAATCCGTTTTATTGAACACCAACAAGGAACGTTTACCCATTTGCCCTAAAGCTCTCAGGGGTTGGTATTCCGACTGGGTTAAATCACCATCGACAACAAATAGAAGTAAATCTGCCTCTGTTGCCAACTTCCGGGCCGCCTGTTCTCGATCTGTGCCAGCGACTCCTGGTTCAGACAATCCGGGGGTATCTGTCAACAGTAATTGTTGATCTATCCCTCGCAATTGGCACCGAAAAGTTTGTCCCACTGATGTCGTGCCAATCGTGGCTCCAACGTCCCCCACCATCTCTCCCACCACAGCATTAACTAAAGACGTTTTACCCGCCGACCCTGTCCCAAATACAACAATTTTCAGTTGGCGACGGGTGAAATTTTTGGCAATCCGTTGGGTTTGCTGAAGTAAAGCTTTGCGAGTGACTTCATCTTGAATTTGTTGAACCTGTCGGCGAACTGCACGGAGATTAGTGGCGGCAGCATCAACCTTATGTTCAGGAACTTGAGGGCGGCGTTGCTTTTTAGATGGTTTCTGCCTCCGAAACATCCAGCCATAGTAGAGGAACGCACCTATTAAGACCACCATGAGCAGGATCAGACAGAAGACTAGTAGGTTGGCCAAAAAAGTTGAGGTTAGGGCAATCTGAACATACAGCCACTGCAATGAACTGACTAACCACAGGAATAATCCCAAAATAATGGCAAGACCTAACAGAAGAATCAGCAGGCGGGGCCATGGCATAGGCTAGGGGAGATATTTAGTAACGGACTTAATGCCTGGAAGATCAAGAGATTGTCGCCGCCAAACGCGAACCATCAACCAGAAGTTGCTTAGGAAATACCCAGAAGTCAACAAACTATTGAACAGCAACAGGGAAATGCCCATGCCTTGAGCATTCTCAGCATTAGAAATGGCCACACCAGACGTGAGCAATAACGCTCCTAGCAACCAGGCCATGCCGACAATGACTGCAATACGGCTGACTTCCCGCTGTTTAGAGTCGCTATCTCGGCGATTCAAGGTCCAGATGGCAGGAACGACACCAAAAACAGGCACTAGATAGATAAACAGCAACAGCCGCTTTAGAGTTCTGTCTTCAAAGATGTCGCGGGACTCTCCCATGGCATTAGTGCTGGCATAAAAAGTAAGAGGTATCCCCATCCTAAAACATCGTTGACTAGGTGAAATTTTCAGCAGATCGCAAAATGTGATATTTGCTGCTTAATTCCTCTGACTTTTCATAAGATTAAGCGATCATAGTCTTGGAGCAAAAGGTGAATTCATGACCCGTTAGAATGGGGTTGCTATATTGTTCTAGCCACTTCGTCGAGTGCCATACAAGGTACCTAGTGCTATTTTTTCTATGAATTATAATGTGGTTAGTATTAATTGTTTGCAATGCTGCCCTAGTGTTCAAATCCCCCATAATGAGATTGGGAAATGAAACGACATGGCCTGCCCAGCGGTGATGTGTGCAGCGCAGAATCTAGTATTTTTCGGAGATAAGTTGTTGACTAACGCAAATCAATTGAATCAACATCGAGGGAGCGTTCTGGAGGACTACCTCTCTTGTGGTCCCGTGGAATACTCAGTTGATGGTGTGGCAGTTGCTCCCAACCTACTTTATACCCAGAGTATGCTGGCTAATGCTTACTTTTTTGGTCATCCTGTTTGGGCAGAAAATTATTTTCAAACAAGAATTAGTGACAAATTTTGGGAAAGCCGATGGAAACAAGTGATTCCATGTTGGGATAATCAGATTATCGTGGACATCGGGTGTGGCTCTGGCAATATATATGCAGTCATGGGAGGGACTCCAGCGCTGGTTATTGGTGTTGATGTCAGTCCTGGAGCATTGAGAATGGCAAAACAAGTAGGATATACGCCATTACTCGCTAATGCCCAAGATTTGCCGCTTATATCTGGTTTTGCTGATGTGGTGACCGCCAATGCAACCCTTCACCACTGTGACGACATGGTGACAGTATTACAAGAGGCTGCTCGAATCGTAAAACCGGGCGGCTTAATAATCACGGATTTTGATCCACAATCCCCTGCCTGGGACTTTAAAGGTTTAGGACTCTGGGCCAATCGAGTTCGCCGTCACCTTCCCTTGCATCGGATAGGAAGCTTGTCGGTGGATCGATCTGCTACAGAAATCAGTCTTCGACGTGAAACAGAGATCCATAATTCCAAGCCAGGAGATGGCATAACCGCTCAGGTATATAAACAGATACTAGAACCACTTGGTTTTGAGGTTAGTATTTATCCTCACAATCACAATGTTGGCGAAGAGGTCTTTTCAGGACACTTAGGGTCAAAACCTTGGTCTACCTGGTTGGCCCAAAAGCTATCAGGTATCCAGACCACTAGCAAGGACTCAGCTCAATCTCTCATGTGTGTTGCCCGCTTACCGCTTAACTCAGTGGGTGTATCAGAGAACTAATTAGACTTTGTGGGACCGCTAACTTCCAAGGTCTCGATCGCTAGTCATGGCCACTACAGTTCCAACAGAACAATGATCACAAAACTCTCCCGCATAGTTGTGATGACGAGCTATCGTTAAACCGCTGCACGTTTGGTCTATGGATGAGAGTTTCTGATTGCTTAAGGCATTTCCAGGGATGAAGTTTCTCTTAGTTTGGCAGTACGGAGCCTAAAACCAAAAAGGGAGAGGGATAGGTGAATTATTACCAAACCATCCAAATGCAATCGCTATTCCCACAAGCACCAGTGTATAGAAACTCATGACTAAAGAAATCCCTGTAGACCAAACCCCAATCTTAGGTAAAAAGGACAATAACAAGCCATTCCCTACCAGTAAGGGGATGATACAAAAGAGCAACCCCAGCACAGTAGAAATTAATAGCGACACAAAAGCTGTATTGCCTATTAGTAAAGGGGCAAGTGCAGTGTTATATAGAGCGATGCTTGCGAACTTTCCTAGTAAATATCCTGCAAGTCCCCCTGCTAGAATCTCAACTATTTTTCTCCAAGACATTAGTGGTTTCTCCGCAGTGTATAGGGTGTTGTTTAAGTTCGGGGCTTTGCAGTAGCAGATAAAGATTGAGATGGAGGCGGGGGATGTCGATTATTTCTGGAAGCCTTGAGAATGATGAGGAACGTCCTCGTAGTTTGGGACAACCTTGGATTGAAATCGCCTCACTCTTGACCTAGAAAATGTAGATGCTGGACTGATGATTTCTACTAGAGCAATACCCACATTCCGCGGATGGTTAAGGTGTTCTATGCCTTTAGTTTGTACCGGTAACAACTAAAATCTAACAAACGATTGGTAGCTATTGGTTACGTTGGGCAACTCACTAGTGACTTGTTGCTATCGGTAGGGAGCAACAAGTCATTCTGTTTAATATCCCGTCAGATCTGTTCTCGGATATCTGAGCTTGACATACCTTGATTTCAAGTAATTGTTTGTCTTTATGGAGAACTTGGAGGGGCTTGAGTTTGTAAGGTTTGAGCTGCAAGTTCTTTAACTTGAGCCTTAGTATCTTTATCGCCTGCAATTTCTTGAGCCTTCTGAAACCAGGACTCAGCCGTTTGAGCATCTCCTGCTTCTCCACGTAGAACAGCTTTTCCTAATGTGGCCTTGAAGTTTTGAGGCTGTAGAGCTAACATATCGTCGTAAATTTGTTCTGCTTGGAGTTTTTGGCCTGTTAATTCGTATAAATCAGCTAGTTTAGCCTTGAGAATAATATCTTGTGGTTTTTGAGTAATAACTTTTTCAAGGGCAGGAATGGCTTTTTCCGGTTGACCATTTTCGTCGTAGTGTTCATAAACAGATGTGAGGGCTTCCACGTCATTCGGATCATTATTTAGGGTTTTCTGGTGATCCTGAATATTTTTTGGGGTGGCTTTGGCTTGTTGAGGTTCTTGATTAGATAAGTTGGATGTTAAAACGAAGAGGATAATTGCAATAAATCCAGCGATACCCGTGATCATGAGGCCCAACATGAAAGCTGGTCTGCTATTGGCTGTATGTACAAATCTTTTGAGAGAGGTTCCTTGCGATAAACCAGATGCTAGATCTTGCCCGGAGGTGACCTTGTTGGCTCTGCATAATTCTGAGGTAATCCAAATTA
>CALDHF010000339.1 GCA_937941595.1 uncultured Acaryochloris sp.
GGACTGGTCACATCCCAGCCGGTATAGCCTCGGGCTTCAAACGTGCCCCGAATCCCACCATTTGGAAAGGAAGATCCATCCGGCTCTCCTTGGACCAATAACTTGCCAGAAAATTCTGAAATAACTTGGCCGTCCCCCTGAACTGAAATAAAGCCATCATGCTTTTCAGCGGTCATATTGGTCATGGGGTAGAAAACATGGGCATAGTACAGCGCACCCTTGGCGATGGCCCAATCTCTCATGGCCGTTGCCACAGCATCGGCAACGGACGGATCCAGCTTTTCCCCTGTAACAATCGTATTTTTAATTGACTTGAAGACAGCTTTGGGCAGGCTTGCCTGCATCTTGCTCAAGTTGAAGACATTCTCAGCCCAGATCTTTTCTAGAGACTCCGGAGGCTTGGGCGGCATCAATACCCGATTCGTGATTTGATGAACTGCTTGGACACGGGCTTCATTTCCACTCATTATGTTTCCTCAGGGTCAGATTATCTGATGGTACTCAACACTAATCCCTAAAGTAGATAAAAAGGATACCAAACGGAACTATTTTTTGTGCTTAGGAGAGGTGGACTGGGAATACAGAAAATTTTAGAGTTCAGCAAAAAATGGCGTCACTAACCAAGGCTCAGAGCTGGAGATGCAGGTCGTCATTGACCTACACAGCTCGCACTGTGCGTCTGTCAATCAGCAACGCCTATAGAAATTGGAGTAATTCAAGCCTTAAACTCGAACACAACTTATTACTCCCACGAAAGATAGACCTCTTTTTGTACCCAATATTACAGAATGGAGTTACGGCATGATCAGTAGCGGAGATAGATATGGACATCTAACCCATGCTTTGATTTGGTACACTTATCCTTAATAAGAATAAATCCCATTAAATACTCCAGTGTTCAACAGGATGATCATGGATATTTCAGCCGCGTTACCAACCTTTATGATTACCTTACGAGAAGGGGTAGAAGCAGCCCTTGTTGTAGGTCTTGTCCTAGCTTGCCTGCAAAAATCTCAGCGAAGTTATCTTAATAACTGGGTTTATCTGGGTATCCTCGCCGGTTTAGTTGGGAGCACATTGATAGGTTTCTTTCTGAATTGGTCTTTCAAGTTTGTCACCCTTCATAATGTTGGTTTCAAACCCGTTATTGAACCCTTGCTCAAGAGTGGACTCTGCTTAGTAGCGATTGTGATGCTGAGCTGGATGCTGATCTGGATGACACAGCAGGCCCGAGCCCTCAAATCTGAAATTGAAGGATCTGTTTTGATGTCCTTACAGAAAGAGGGGCAGTCAGCAGGGTGGGGAGTCTTTCTGTTGGTTGTGATTGCAGTCTTACGAGAAGGCTTTGAAACCGTGCTGTTTATCTTGACGAATGTGCAGCAAGGCACCGCTGGTAGCATAGGTGCGATCGCAGGTCTAGGCGCAGCTACTGCCATCGGATTTGGCTTATTCAAATTCGGTGTCAAGATCAATATCCGCCGATTCTTTCAGGTCATGGGTATCTTTTTGCTCCTGATCGTATCGGGCCTAGTGATATCCGTCTGTAAAAACATTGACGCCGCCGCATACGCCTGGGAGATGATCACACCGTCTGCCAACCTCTGTTTTGCCCAAGAGTCTTGCCTGCTCGGCCCTCAACTGTGGGATGCTAGTCAGGTATTATCCGATCATCAATTTCCGGGATTGATTCTCAAAGCATTATTGGGGTACCGAGATCATATTTATCTCGTTCAAGCCTGCGCCTATGGCGCATTTCTATCCATTGTTGGTGGACTTTATCTTCGTAGTCTGCGGCAATCCTCTAAACCCAAAATCAATGCCATCGCTTCATCCTTGCCCCTAAGATGAGCTAGCAGCAACACTATCCTTATGGCATTTGGATGCAATCACAAAAGGGACGGTTTGGCCGAACCCAGCATAACTAATGTTGTGAACTTCAACATGCAAATGGGGGGCCGAACTCCAGCCAGAATTACCGCTATAGCCGATTAACTGTCCGGTTTTGACCCAATCATTGGGTTTGATAGATATTTTCTGTCTAAAATTTTGTTGTAAATGGATATAAGCGGAGCCGACGCCACTATTAGTATGCTCAATCCAGACAAAATTAAACTTCGCAGCATTGCCTCTACGTCCCCCTTTGTCAGTGTAAATATCCCGTACGCCCAGGACTCGCCCACTCTGCATCGCATAGACAGGGGTACCAATAGGGGTGCCAAAATCATAGGCATACTCCATTCGCCCTTGATGGGTCCCCCGGCTATTGCCTTGGCTTAAAAACCCTTGGCCTTGGAGAGGATGACAAAATCCCTGCATCGCCCCTGCACTGATTTGACGGGTAGGTTTGAAATTACGGGCAAAGGGTTGATGGGGTAAGCGATCCAACATAGGCCAAACCTTAGGGGTTGGCATAGCGAGGTTAGGCAAAACACCTCCTATCGGTACAGGGGGAACCGATAGAGATGGGTGACGTAATGACCCAGGTTTCAAACTGACACCACAGGTTATCAATAAACCAACTGTAGCTAGCAGTCCTCTCCTGACAGCCTGTCGTTTCTGAAACGAGCAACGATTTTTATATCGAGTTGGGCTCAAATGATGGACTGACACAAGATTGCAGAGACATCTATTTTGGTCCTGTCGAAAAGTATTTGATTTAGCCTGTAATCCAGAACTGGATAAATCGGTCGCTTTTTGGATAAACAAAGCTAAAAAAACGGGATATTTGTTATTTTTTACGGGAATATATACTTTTTGGAGGGTATAGACTAAATTTCTTGCCCAGCAAGGGATCTTCTCATTGAGCATATTCGTTGAATGGGGATATTGCAGTGTAACAACACGAAAATTGTTCAAAGTCAGGGCGTGGTAGCCTTCAATACATTTTGAGACGCGAAAAATAGATTAGTACCGCCATTTTTATTTCATTATTGATATTAAACCATAACAATCTTATTCCCTAATACTGGCATTAGACAACCAATTTTCTGCCTTGAGATTCACAGATTGTGTTGTTATGTACAGATAAGATAGACATCCTAAATATCCACCAAAACAAGAAATTAAGGAGAGTTTTGGCGCATAATCGGCATTTTCATGCCATCGTTAATTTATTTTGAAAGATCCATTCGTAAGATGCAGCGTCGATATTTATAACCTCGACGCCAATGCTATTTCTTCTAGTCCTTGCACCAATCGTGTCATCCCTGAAGCTATGCTGGCAATCTCTAATGCGCCATAAGCTATGCGTAGATAACAGCCCTGTTTCATACCAAAAGCACTCCCAGGAATGACGGCAACACCGTGATTGCGAATTAATTGTTCGACAACTGTCATATCAGCAAGGGATGTATTGACCTTGAGCAGAAAATAGAATGCGCCTAATCCCCTTGAGACTGAAACCAGATCCTGAAGAGGGTGGAGGGCTTTCTCAACTAAGTCTCGCTTCTGTTCAATGGCGATCAAGTGCTGTTGACAGTAGTCTTGACCAACTTGTAAAGCCCCGAGGGCAACATGCTGAGAGACCACAGGCGGGCAAATTAACAGCGTATCCTGTATCTTCTGGACTGCTACTCGTAGATGGGGTGGGATCACCATATATCCAATGCGCCAACTGGCAAAACCATAGGCTTTCGATAAGGTAAATAGAGAAATAGTATGGTTCTGGCTGGCGTCAAAAGAGCCTGGTGAAATATGTTCAGCCTCTTCGTAGGTGAAATATTCATAGGCTTCATCACTGATGTGATACAAGTTGCGATCGCAACATAATTGATTAACCGCTTGTAAATCCCTTTGAGAATACACAGCCCCCGAAGGATTGTTCGGTGAAACCGTCACAATTGCCCGGGTTCTATCCGTAATTGCCGCCTCAATCAGATCTAGCTGCAACTGATAATTTGGGTCTGTGGGCACACAAACAGGACAACCATTGGCTAGGGTAATCGCCATTTCATGGTTGAAATAGTAAGGGGCTTGCAGAATGATTTCGTCTCCCGGATCCAGAATAGCGAGAACCGCATTCATAAACGCCATATTGCTGCCCGCGGTCACCACAATCTGATCCGTACTCTTCAAAATCAGACCATTCTCAGCCTCTAGCTTATGGGCAATGGCCTCAACCAAAGGCAGAATCCCTTGTACAGCTTTATATTGATGGACTGTAGAATCCTGATGAAATATAGCTAACTTGGCAATAGCCTCTGGGGGCGGACCATAGGACACCACGCCCTGTCCCAAAGACAGCGTTCCGGGATGCTGGCGAATCCAATTGCCCACAATAGGAATAATTGGAGATTGAACAGCTTCAATGCGTGCAGCTAAACCTGGCATTGGGGCTAAACAACCATCGCGCAGTGCTGTTCCAAAATTTGACAACACTCGACGACAGACTTGCGGCTACTCATCGCTTGTACCAATGCTTCATAAGCATCCCAATTAGACCGAATCATCTGTCGAGCCCGCAGCCCTGCCTGCCGTTCATGTAGGGTCACATTCATCTGCAACTGCTTCAGGGTGGTTCGGAGTTGCTGCAAATCATCTTTGCCTCCTTCTGCCGCTTCAAACACCAAGGCTTCAGCGATACCACCCGCCATCCATACCGTACAGTAATGTTCGATTTGTACTAAGGTTATTGCTTCTGAAAAGTTTTCCGGTGTTTCAACACATACGCCCCCTTGCCCACCTTGACCCTGGCGCAGCGCATCCCAGGCCGTTAGGGTATAACTTTTCACGGGTAATCCTAATAAATAGGCCGTTAGAAAATGTCCAGCCTCATGATGGACTACTCGCTGACGGTATTGAGGCGAAAGCCGTGCAAACCCATCTAGAAACAGGGTCATTCCTCGTCCTTTAAACCCAAACGTATCCACAACCACTAACCCTAAAACCACAGCGGTGATTGCCATGGGAAACTCTGGGGCAAGGTGAAATAACGGACCCAATAAGATGGAGCCGCTCAGTAAGGCCACGAAAAGTGCGATCGCATTGAGAGGAGACTGATTCATAGATATCGTTGAGGATTAATTGCGAGCATTGTAAAAAGTTTCTAAACTATCTTGATCACCAACATATCGCCAATGCCACGGTTCATAGCTCACTCCTTGAGCATTGCCCTCGGGAAAAGACAACTCAAAGCTATATCGAGGGGCGTTTTTTTGCAGCCAAGCAAAGGCAGGTGTTTCTTCAAACGCTGTGCTCAAATGGGTCTGAGTTTGGGTGGCATCACCAATATCCACGGCATACCCCGTATGATGTTCACTCCGACCGGGAGGGGCACTCACCTTGGCTCGCTGTTGGGCTCCTTGAACCCGCTCTTCCTTTACCCTAAAAAATAAATGGTCCTGATCTTCTATCGTTCGAAATCCTGATAACGGCAGTAGTGTCACACCTTCTTTGGCGGCGGCGGCAGACATTTGCCGATAAGCTTGTGCGGCAGAAGGTCGAAGTTTGATGCGACCTTCTGCCGTAATTGGCTTTAGTTCATTCTCAGAGGCCACTTTATACGAAAAATGCCCCAAAGTGGTGTCGGGGGTGGCTCCTGGGCTAGCTTCTGATATCTCCGCGGGCGTTGCTGGCTCAGCATCTACCTTACTTTGAGATGGCGGGGTTTTAAGGAAACTCGTGATCAACCCAGCCCCAAGAACTAGCCCCCCTAAGGCCAACCCACTGCCAATTAATAGGGCAGGATTAGACCGAGATGGCGAAGTTTTAGGAACTTTTTGCCGACGGGCTTCTGGGATATCGTCGTACATATTGGGTCCGGCAGGGTTGGTAATGATCTTAATATTATTTCCTAAGGGACTAATCAGGAAGATCTAGCCCCAACTAAATCTGTGACCAACACAGTCAAAGCTTAGTCCTATTATCTTAAAATCCTTAGAGCAGTATCGCTAGTCCCAGAGATTACCACAGGTTCTTTTTGTGTGGAAACCATAGCATAGAAGCTCTGCCGCTCATAATTGTCTGCTTTAATAGTTCAATGATTTTCGTAGAATGCAGCAATATGCAGCAAATTTGCTGAATTTATGGGAGGATGCAATCGTTTCAGATAGAGCTTGCCCCCTTGAGCCGCTAGCCCTTGCCCCTTCCAGAGAAAAGACTATATTGCATGATGATTTCTAGAATGAGTTTGGTAAAGACGACGTTGGGAATTGCTGCTGTACTGACAAGCCTTCAGGGTCTCCCGGCTATCGCCTCTAAACCAGACCTGAAAAGACTAGATCGTGGACATAGAATTCTGATTCAAAATGGCTTGCAGCTATCAGCACGGGTCTACGGCGTCAATGCTGAAAGCCCTGACAGTCCCGTCAATGATGCTGCATTTTGGGCAGACTGGGAGGCGAGCAATTTTACAGCCATGGATGTGGGGGGATGGACTCCCCGATTGGAGCCCGACAAGAAACAGGTCCGATGGGTAACATGGCGATCACATCAAACCGATCCAACCCAGAGCTTAACCCCAGATTTCTTTAAGGCAGGCCAGGATCGAACCCTAGTGGGTTGGCAATATAAAGATGAGCAAGATGTGGGCAACCCTGATGAACTCAAGACCCTAGAAACATGGATTAAGCATTATCGTCCTTTACTCCCGAATACCCTCCTCTATACCAATCAACATGGTGATGAACGCTTTGGTGGATCTGGAAGCTATGGCGATTTGAGTTTGCGGCGATATATGCGCCGAGTTCAACCCGATATGCTAATGCAGGATACCTATCCCTACGGGGTTTGGAAGGATTTTGGCAACCAAGGTGGACGACCTGCACAGCTGCTCTATGCCCTGGTCCGGTATCGCCAATTAGCCCTAGCAGGACATGATGGCTCCGGCCGGAAGCCAATTCCCTATGGCATGTGGGTTCAAACTTTTAAAGGGCTAGCTCCTACCGTAGGAACCTGGTCCCGCTTTCCTTCAGAATCCGAGCTACGTCAACAACAATTCTTGGCTCTAACCCTGGGCTACAAGTTTATAAGTGCCTATACCTATAACGCTGGTCGCAGCTTTGGCAGTACATTAGAGTCTCCATTCTTCAGCCAGCCCCTGGGCAAAGGGCCGACGCCAGCGTTTGATCAGATGGCAGAGATTAATCGGCAAAGCCTAAATCTGGGGCCAACCTTGGTCCGCTTACTCAGTACAGATATTCGGATTATTCCCAAACCTCCCGCATTCGCGGATGTTATTGCTCCAGATATTCCCCGTTGGCAAACCAGTGCCGATCCTTATATGACTAAACTAGAAGTTCAAAATTTAGGATCACTATATGGTGGCCGTAGGGGAGATGTTTTTGTAGGCTATTTTAAGCCCCTGCTAGAAAGCTTTGATGGACCGGCCAGGAACCAACATTATTTTATGCTCACCAATAGTTTGTCAGGCAAGACCCATACCATTACCCAAACTCGCCAAAAATTGACGGTTGAATTCAACTTTGCCAACAGTGACATCTCCGGGCTTCAACGTCTTAGTCGCGACACAGGCAAAGTTGAATCGATTCTGGATGGATGGACAGAAGAGGTGGCGCCGGGATTAACCTCTCGTTTTGTTGCTCTAGGAGGCAATCGGTATCAACTGACCTTAATTCTGGATGGGGGAACTGGGGACTTATTCAAATTTGATACCGGTGCTCCCTTTGTGGGCCAAATGTCAACTTCATCCCTGCCCGATCAGCTAGAGGGATCGAAATCAGAGTAATCAATTAGTCTGTTAGTGATGGGGAGAGACTACTCCGGTTCCACCCACATGCCATCAGACTTAATCAGATTAATCAACTCAATCACCCCTTCGGCTTCAGGCACTTTTTTAACTTCTTCTTTGCCTCGATAGAGGGAGATATAGCCCGGTTGTTTACCCACGTAACCATAGTCAGCATCCGCCATTTCGCCGGGACCATTGACGATGCAGCCCATTACCGCAATATCCAAGCCCGTCAGATGATTAGTAGCCGATCGAACCTTGTGCAAAACTTCTTCTAAGTTGAATAGGGTGCGTCCACAGGAGGGGCAGGCGACGTATTCCACCATGGTTTTGCGCAGCCCCAGGGCTTGCAGAATGCTGTAGCAAACTGGAATTTCTTTTTCGGGGGATTCGGTTAGAGAAACCCGAAGCGTATCACCAATACCATCCGCTAATAAGGTGCCGATACCTGCGGTGGACTTGATCCGTCCATATTCACCATCGCCAGCTTCGGTTACCCCCAAGTGGAGGGGGTAGTCCATTCCCAATTCATCCATGCGCTTAGCCATCAGCCGATAAGCCGCTAGCATCACAGGGACCCGAGACGCTTTCATGGAAATTACAAGGTTATTAAAGTCTAAGGACTGGCAGATGTGGATAAACTCCAAGGCCGATTCCACCATGCCTTCGGGGGTATCCCCATAGGTGAAGAGCATCCGTTCTGCTAGGGAGCCATGATTCACCCCAATGCGCATGGCTTTGTTTTGATCTCGCAAGGAGATGACCAAGGGTTCTAGGGTTTCGCGAATTTTGTCACCGATATCCTCAAATTCCGATTGAGAAAACTCAGTCCGGTCATCCTTAGTTTTTTCAAAAACGTATAGCCCTGGGTTAATCCGCACCTTATCAACATGCTTGGCCACTTCTAACGCAATTTTCATGCCGTTGTGGTGGACATCTGCAACCAGAGGAACAACTTGATAGGTCGTTGCTAGTTTCTCTTTGATTTTAGCGAGGGCCTTAGCGTGAGCCATACTGGGCACGGTCACTCGGACAATC
Organism: uncultured Acaryochloris sp.; assembly: GCA_937941595.1. GTDB lineage: Bacteria > Cyanobacteriota > Cyanobacteriia > Thermosynechococcales > Thermosynechococcaceae > Acaryochloris. The sequence goes on from CALDHF010000339.1 coordinate 8,726, forward strand.
TCGCACCCGATCTCGTGAAGTCTGCGAATGGCCGCCACGGAGCCGTCAATATCTAAGGTATCTTCGTTGATCATGGACTGGACAACAACGGGATGGCCGCCACCAATGACCACGTCTCCAACTGGGACTGGGCGGGTTTTACGGCGCACAATAGATGTAGAGACGGGCGTATTATCAGTATTGTTGACAGGGGTTGAGAGAGTCTGCATGGTTGAAGTTACGATGACCACGACAAGGTAAGGCTGGGAACGGTGAGGCTCCACCCTTTAGCTTGCCATAGATCGATCCAACTTTGGCGTCCTGTCCGTTGAGGTCAACGCCCGTATTTAGGGAACTCGTTTTAGATTTACTGGTGTAGACCGACGGCCCCTGATCAGTTTTTAGTCAACGACGGTGGAGCCTGGGGCGCAGATGATGGTAGCCCCTTTTAATGCTGGAGCACTTGGAGGGGTCTTGGTCGGTTCGTTAGACTTACAGATTGTGGAAACTGGGAGACTGACGTCTTGGGCATAAACCGCGCCTGTATAGCTAAAAATGCCGTCTTGTTTTGCGATCGCAACTACAATCGCTTTGTCTTCACTGGCCTCTAACACTTTCAGTTGGTGTTCATCAGAACTGTCTGGCAAACTTGTTTTTAATTCTCCTAAGTTAGAAGTGAACCGACCATTTACTAATTGGTTAGCTTGTTGAGATTGCAGAATATCGTCCAAATACGTTTGGCCCGAATCTTGCTTAGCAATCGCGCCCTTTTGTTTCACTTCTTTTTGGACTTTACTGACCAACTTTTTTTCTGAATCCGAAAGTTCGATCTTGGGTGCCGGGGATAAAGGCACCGACGGTTTTGGGGCAGTCTGATCTTGGGAAGATGGAGATTTCGTAACCTTTGGAGCAGCCGAGGGCTGAGGTGATGCGCTGGGTTCAGTTTGTGAAGACTTGGGACGATCAGAACTTTGGGAAGCAGGCACGTCTGCAGGAGTCGTAGGTGTCTCTGATTTGGGAGCAGACCCCGAACAACTGATCAGCAAACCGCTAACGATCATACTTGCCCAATATTTGTTGCTAAACCAAGCCATAGTTATGCACTCTAAACCATAGAAACAGAGTTATGTAAGTGAGTCTTCCCCAAAAAGGCCCCTTAATAAACAACGCGAGCCTTGCTGAGAACCCTTATGAATCGATGGCACTGCAGTGTTTGTCAAAGAACGTAGGAACGGATCCCAATATTTTCCAGTAGTAGCACACTTATAGAACGCTTCAATTATGAATTTGAAGTCGTCCAGACTTGTAACAAGTAACACTTTTTTTGGGTTTGTTCTAACCGACGATACGAGACAGGTGAGGTTTGAAAAATATTTAACTTAGAGTTGGATGGGTGTCGCCTGGCATCTTCAACAATCGAATCATGACATCATACCCATCAACAAGAACGATGGGTTGACTCAGAGAATATGGTTGACAAACCATTATGCCCCAACCCTTTTTCCCCGTGACATATTCCACTCTGGCTTGTGATGCTTTAATCTCCAGAGTCCTTCCCCACTTTCAAATTACAGGTATTCGCAATTGCCAACTTTGGCATCGGGGCCTGAGTGATGTGTATTTGGTAGAAACATCGTCCACGACGTATGTCCTCCGAGTTTCACATGCTCATTGGCGTACCAAAACTGAGATTGACTTTGAGCTAGAACTGCTCGTCTTTCTGCAACAACGAGATATTCCTGTAGCCCGTCCTTTATATACAAAAGATGGGCAATTATCCATTGAAATCGTGGCCCCAGAGGGACAACGTTATGCAGCTCTGTTTGACTTTGCTCCTGGGCAGGTCCCCCTAGGTGATTTGAATCCAGCCCAAGGCCAGAAACTGGGTGAAACCGTGGGTCGCCTGCATCAAGTCGCTATAGATTTTCATAGCTGTGCCTATCGACAGCCGTTGACTCTGGATTACCTGTTGGATGATTCCCTAGAAGCAATCGCTCCCTTTTTACAACATCGTCAACAGGATCATGATTATTTAGTCGATTCCATTGCAGAAATCAAACAAAAATTGCAAGGAATGCCCAAAAATCCACCCTTTTGGAGTATTTGCTGGGGAGATCCCCATAGTGGCAATGCCCACTTTACCGATGACAATCAAGTTACCCTCTTTGACTTTGACCAATGTGGCTATGGATGGCGTGCCTTTGAACTCGCGAAGTTCTTGCATGTTTCCGCTCGAACTGGCATGGAAAAAACCGTCCGCAACGCATTTTTAGAGGGATACCAATCCATCCAGTCCGTGACGTCCCAGGAAGAGGACTCCATCCAACCTTTTGCCCAAGCCGCCCATATATGGCAATGGTCCATCAGCCTCAAATCAGCCAAAGTCCACGACAATTGTCGCCTCAACGATGGTTATTTTAGTCATCGCATCCGACAACTAAGAATGCTTGCTTCTCCAGAATGGGAGTTGTTTTAACCCACTTTGACAATTTTGCGATCAACCGCCTTAAGATAGCTGCGGCAACTTGGACAGCGTTTGAGGGTCGGGGGTACCGATTGCACAGACCCACATTTGGGGCAGGGACCTCTGGCAACAGACCATTGCAAAAATACTCCGAGAGCCGATAAACCGCCCCATAAGGGTAAGACAGACCATAGCCACGGCCTAGGCACTTGAGGCAGCAGAATCAAAGCGACCCCAATTATGAAGGTCATCACACTAGACCAACCCACACCACCCACAATCCGCATCACATTGGTATATTCCTGGTCATCGGGGGATGAGGTCTTAGAGGTGTTATCAGAACGCTTGGACATAGTTGACAGAGCTGGAGTACAAAAGGCGATTAACCCCATCTTGAAATATCTTTGATCAACGGACAAGGACTTGGCCCTCACATTAAGGATTACTCCCGGATTTCCCTTGCCTCTGTTTAGATAATGAGCTCTCTACTGCCCTCAGGGAAATGGGTATCGGGATTTTGCAAAAAAAACTTAGATATTTATCAAAATTTTTGCGTAAAAACTGAACGCAAGTCAGATAGGTACATATAGGACGTAAAAATTCCTATATCCTCTAATGCAGATATCACCTGCTAATGGCTCTAAAATCTACTTTTGGAGCCTTTTTTCTTTGATTTATATAAAGAATCCTCCTGACCATGAGATCTCTATGCCACGATATCTTTTATGAGGTTGCATAAGGTTTTATCCCTTGGCATGCCAGTGAGGAGGTGAATCATGGACAGTCAGTTTAAGAATCTCATCGTTTTTAGCCACGCCGCGATGATCGTTTTTCTGATGAGTTCCCTACTATGGGCTTCAAACTCCTGGTACAGCGTGGATCCTAATACTTCTATAACGAGTCAAGAGCGGAATTTTTTGACCCACCCTACTCTGAATTGGCCCCAGCCATAATAGATGTTCTTCGATTCTCAGACGTCTATTATGGCCGAGATCATCGATTCGATCGGCCGTAGGATTTTTCGCAAGTTTTTTGACAGCCATCCATTCTGCCAGCCCCGCAGTTTGATATCAAGTGCATGAGTATCAAACATTTTGATCAAGTATTTGTCTAAACTCTAAAGTTGAGGCATCGGTTAATCCTTTGCCGTAATCGTTAGCGTGGATAAGTATCAGTGCCAACAACCGCAGGAAGCGTCCCCCCCCAAACTGACCCAAAACTGCAACCCAAACGCTCCAGGGATTGGGCATGGCCCTATTGGCCAGCCGTTCCCCTTTATCCCTATGGTCAGCGTCGAACCCTCTGCCAAGAAGTGCTCAAGGGACGAATATGGACCTTTGATCAGCTGCAAGGCATTCTGTATGTGATCATCCCCGTCAGGATGACGATTATCAAGCTGGCGGCTGGGGGATTGTTGGTCTATGCCCCAGTGGCTCCAACGCGGGAATGCATCCGCATGGTCAAGGATTTGGTTAGTGAGCATGGTGAAATTAAATACATCATTCTCCCCACGGCTTCCGGGATTGAACATAAGGTGTTCACAGGTCCTTTTGCCAAACGATTCCCGAAGGCTCAAGTATTTGTGTCCCCCAGCCAATGGACGTTCCCTGTCCAGATTCCTTTAAGCTGGTTGGGACTCTCTTCCTATCAAACCCAAGTCCTGCCAGCCAATAGTGCAGAGGCTCCCTTTGCAGATGAATTTGACTATGCCATTTTAGGCCCTATTGATTTAAGATTAGGTCCGTTTGAGGAGGTGGCCTTTTTTCATAAGCGATCTCGCACCTTATTAGTCACAGATTCTGTGGTCTCAATTCCTGTCAATCCGCCGAAAATTCTCCAGTTGGATCCCTATCCCATGTTGTTCCATGCCAAGGACAATGTCTTTGATGTAGTTAAAGATACGCCTGCCACCCAGCGCAAGGGTTGGCAACGGATGGCTATATTTGCCTTTTACTTCCAGCCCAGCTCCTTAAAAGTTGTAGGTACGAAACAAACCTTCCAAGAGGCATGTCAAGCTCCAAATCGTTCGAAAAAAGACTATTTCGGATTATTCCCGGTGCAGTGGAATCCAGACTGGAAGACCTCTTTTGATGCGTTTCGCCAAGGTGGCAGCCCCATTGTTGCTCCCATTCTCCAAAAACTGATTTTTAATCGCCAGCCCGAAACAGTCTTGGCCTGGGTTGACCAAGTCGCCCAATGGAATTTTCGTAGAATAATCCCTTGTCATCTGGATTCTCCGGTGACGGCCACCCCCCGCCAGTTCAGTCAAGCCTTTGATTTTTTGCGTCCAGAACCTGTAGCCAGGGGGAGGTGGTTTGCCCGGAAGCGCTCCACCCCGGTCAACTTTCCTGAGGCTGATTTGGCATTTCTAGATCGGGTTGATCAATTCTTGTGCGATCGCAACATCACTCCTCCCGCCAAACCCCTAGCAAAGCCCAGCTCTGAACCCTGATCACCATGAGCATTCCCCATTCGTATTGCTTTAGGTATCAGCAATACGAATGGATATCACACCTTCTTGAGAATATCGATTTCAAACGATTGCAAATTTTCGGGGAGGGTCAACGTCTTGCCCAACTCCCAGATATTTGAGGCGAGAACTTCCCAGCCCTCTTCCTCGATGGGTATATCTAGCTCTAACGGTTTCTCATAGGCAAAATTAATCAACACCAACACCTGTTCGGTCTCCGTCTCTCGCAAATAAGCCAAATGTTCATAGGGATAATGAATCAAAGTTCGCCAAGCCCCCCGACACAAAGCCTCACTGCCTTGTCGGACCTGCAAAAGCAATCGGTAAAAATTCAGGATCGAAGCATCATCTTTGAGAGCCGTCTCGACATTGACGTCCTGATAGTTAGCATGAACAGGCAACCACGGCGGCACATCTTTGCCAAAGCTGAACCCTGCATAAACTGAAGCATCCCACTGCATTGGCGTCCGAGCACCATCCCGATTCGGGGGGAGTTCTCCCATCGGCGTCGCCACGACGGCCTGATCTCGTTGCTGTTCTTTCGGAATATTTTGGTGATCTTCCATGCCAATTTCTTGACCGTAGTAGAGGACAGGCGTCCCTCTTAAAGTCAACAATAACGTTCCGGCTGCCTTAGCAATTTCAATCGGGTTCGTACATAAAGCACATTCAATCCAGCGAGACAAATGCCTGGGAATATCGTGATTATCAAGAAAATAAGTCGGCCAAGCCCCATCAGGGGTAATCCGTTCTTTCTTCTCAATCTCACGCTGCAAATAACCCGGATACCAAGGACTAAAGGGAAACTCAAAAGCAAAGGGTAAATGCAGCTCATCATTTTTGACTCCATAGAAGCTATTGGAGTCATATAAACGGCTATCAATAAAGGTCTCACCGATTAAGACCCGATCCTCATATTCATCCACGAGGTTGCGAATTTCTCGAATAATCTCGTGATTATCCGGAAGATCCTTGTCATATAGATGATCCTGGTTGTGATAGGCATTTTTATCGGTTGCCCCAAATTTTACGGGGTTATCCCGATAATATTTATCCTTGCTATACACACTAGAGGCATCCAGCCGAAAGCCATCCACCCCCATCTCTAACCAATACCTGAGCATGTCATAAATGGCCTGCTTCACCTCCGGGTGACGCCAATTCAAATCGGGCTGGTTCTCGTTAAAAACATGGAAAAAATATTGTTGGCGCTCCTCATGAAACGTCCAAGCCGTCCCCCCAAAATACGACAACCAGTTATTAGGAAGTCCGTCTTTATAACCTGGATCTTGCCAGAGATACCAATCGCTTTTGGGATTATCTCGGCTGGCACTGGATTCGATAAACCATGGATGCTGATTCGAAGTGTGATTAAGGACCATGTCCATAATCACGCGAATTTCTCGGCGATGACATTGCTCTAAGAGTTCTTTAAACTCATCTAAAGTACCAAATATGGGGGCAATATCGCGATAATCACTAATATCATAGCCGTTATCAACCATAGGCGATTTATTGATGGGAGAGAGCCAGATGGCATCAACACCAAGGTCCGACATGTTATCAGGATCGCCATCATTTAAGTAATCCAATCGTTGGATAATCCCCTGCAGATCGCCAACCCCGTCCCCATTTCCATCCGCAAACGTCAGCGGATAGATTTGGTAAATTACGCCTTTTTGCCACCACTTTTGGGGTTGAGTCTCTTTCTCTGCGGTCATCGAGGTCTTCTCAAATATAGGAACCATTCACAATCAAACAGAGGGCAAGCCAGTCTGGTTCTTTCAGAACGGTCAGACTGGCTATGATCACAGTCGAGGGCTTAAGACAGCTTTGTCAACAGCCCTAACAACTTGATGGTACGAGGGGTCAGCAACGTCCGCCGATAAGTATCGGCTGCTGTCTTAATGGCTGCCGCTTGCGTAGGATAGGGGTGAATCACACTGGCCATGCTACCTAACCCGACCTTGCCAATCATGGCAGTGGTAATTTCGCTGATCATTTCTCCGGCATGGCGAGCCACAATGGTGGCTCCCAAAATTTGATCTGACCCTTTTTCTAGGTGAATCTTGACGAAGCCCTCTTCTTCTCCATCAGCCAAGGCTCGATCAACATCATCAAACAGAATTTTGATCGTGTTCAGATTCATCCCCTTGTCCTGAGCTTCATGCTCATAGAGACCGACATGGGCAATTTCAGGATCTGTGAAGGTGACCCAGGGCATCACCAAATCACTGAGCTTATACTTGCCAAAGCCGAAGGGTGAGAACAGTGTGTTCTTGAGAACGATCCGAGCCGCAGCATCCGCAGCATGGGTAAATTTCCAGTTCATGCAGATATCACCCGCTGCATAAATCTTGGGATTCGTGGTTTGCAAATGATCGTTGACGACCACACCTCGCCGATTATCGTATTCAACGCCAACGGCTTCCAGATTCAGACCCTCAACATTGGGAGCACGACCCGCACCTGCCAAAATTTCATCGACAATCACAGATTCTTCTTGACCGTTGCAGGCAAAATGAATCGCCTTGCCTGCTGGCGTCCGCTCCACCCGTTTCATCTGGCAAGCCAGAACAAGCTTGATCCCTTCTTTCAGAAAAGCTTGTTGGACGATTTCAGCAGCATCTGCATCCTCCTTATTCAGTAAATGAGAACCTCTATGGAAGAGGACCACTTCACTACCCAAACGATGAAAAGACTGAGCCAATTCACAGCCAATAGGTCCACCCCCAATAACCGCCAGCCGATTGGGTTTTTCTGTAAGGGAGAAGACCGTCTCATTGGTCAGATATCCGACCTCTTCAATGCCTTCAATGCGAGGCCGAACCGCTCGGGCCCCCGTGGCAATCACTGCTTTTTTAAACCGTAGGGTTTTACCCGCCACAGAAACGGTATTGGGTCCCGTAAATTTGCCTTCCCCTAGAAACATATCAACGCCAGCCTTAGCTGCCCCTGCCGCCGAATCTACTGGGCTAATCCGAGCCCGGACTTGACGCATTCGTTCCATCACAGCCGGGAAGTCCACATCAATATGGGTCGGTGGGTTAATACCAAAAGGCTTAGAGTCTCGCATATCAGCCACCACTCGGGCAGATCGAATCAGACACTTCGATGGGACACAGCCCACATTCAAGCAATCGCCCCCCATTAAATGTCGTTCGATCAGGGCTACTTTGAGGCCGACCCCCAAACCAGCTGCTCCTTTGGCAGTCACCAAGCCGGCTGTTCCTGAGCCAATCACAACCAGGTCATAACA
>CALDHF010000340.1 GCA_937941595.1 uncultured Acaryochloris sp.
CCCCCTCCCTATACCCTTGACAAGGGTTTCGGTATTGGCAATCAGCATAGTCTGATAGGGGCCACCACGACCATTTTTTCTCCTAGACTATCTGTGAATAAGGTTGCTTCAGAGACGTTAACCCCTGCATCTTTGACAAGGGTTTGCGTCAGTTTAGAGGTATCCATTGATTCTACAAAAATCGTAGGGACCCGAGCAATTTTAATCGTATTAACTAAAATCTTTCTCCTTTACTTCGGTACTTGGCTTCTGCAAGGCTCCTTTAAGACTAAGTCCATAGGCATCAGCAACCTATGCCGACGCTGCATAGGTTGCTGATCAACTGACGCTGGCGGGCTGGAATGGTCTGAATTTGTGACTGCATCCAAGCATCAATCTCTGCTATTTCGGCGGTGACTGATCTTGAGTGTTGAGCATAGCCATCAACTGGTAGCGGCCAAAAGAGGCTGCTATCAATACGCTGAGAAACCTATAGTTTCTGTCAATTTTGTAGCAACACAGCCTTAAGAATATTGCTTATATTGAAAGGAAGTCTGTCGCTGGTCTGGCAAGAGGTAATTGTGTCTTTATACGCTGAGTTACATCGACATTTAGGGGGGTCTGTTGTGCCTCGCATTCTATGGCGGTACTTCAAGCGCAATCAGTCTGACCTAGCGCAGTCCTTTAACGACTATCCCGATTTCGAAGAATTCTATTGCCGCCCTCGCGAGTCTCTTGCAGAGTATCTAGAATTGCATACCTTGGTTGAAAGCGTCCAAACTCGCGATACTCTACCTTACTTTATCTATCGCCTCATTCGAGGAGCCTACGTTTTTGAGAATCTCGCTTACCTCGAGATGCGGTATACGCCCTATTTACGGACGTCAGACCAGCTCAGCCAAACCGAGCGCATTGATCAAATGGCTGAGATTGTCGAAATTGTGGGAAAAGCGAGCCAAGTCGATGAATATCCAATTGTGACCAGCCAGATTCTGTGTATGCATGCTCGATTGCCCTATGAGGTGAATCGAGCCATTGTCGATATTGCCGCCCAAATGCCTGAGTATGTCTGCGGAATTGATTTGGCAGGTGGGGATGATTTGTATTGCGATCGCATCCATGAATTCGTCGATCTCTACGCCTATGCTCGCTCCCTAAACCTAAAAACCACAGGCCATCTCTACGAAACCCCCAACGGTGCCCATGCCGAACTACTCCCTTACCTGATGCGCATCGGCCATGGCATCCAGATTCCCCTGCGCCATCCCGAACTGCTCCAATCCATAGCCCAACGTCGTCAATGCCTAGAAATTTGTCCCACCACCTATCTCAAAACCGGAACATTGCAAAGCATTCAGCAACTCAAACCTGTCTTTGATAGCTGCTTCGACGCTGGAGTTGACGTTGCCATCTGTACCGATAACGCCGGACTTCATAACGTTCGTCTCCCCTTTGAATACGAGACATTGCTCACCCAAGACGTCATTAGCTTTGCTCAACTTAGAGCCTGTCAAGAGAATGCCTTTCGTCATGCCTTTGCTTGGCCCCTTAATCAGGGACCTGCTGCTATCCTGAATGATGTTCTAAACTGGGCACCGGCTGCTATCAAGCCAGGGAAAACCGCTGTATCCGCGAGATAATCCCCCAAACTCCGCTCAGATTAGAAGTCATTATCGTGATTTTTAGCAGAGCAGTGAATGTCTTTATTGCGCTTTCGGTCATACCTGTGGGCCTGTTTAGGAACGATTGGTTTATGCCTAGTCCTACATCTACCTATCCTGTCCCAGACAACTTTACCACCAGGGCTGCCGTCTCCAGGCCCCCTATCCCCCTCACGTCCCCTGATCATTCCTAAACTCTCCAATGCCATAGCCTCAGACTGGATATGGATCGACGGACGTCGTTTATTTCAAATTGCTGCCTCTGAAGACAACTTATCCGAGCGCACCAAAGCCGTGCAAGACAATTTGAATAACATTCAGCAAAACTATCTGAATGCCAATACTGTTGATCCCCAGGTAGAAATCCTTACCGAAAAAAATTTACCCGTCATCTACATCGATGGTCAGTATTTACTCACCATTACCTCTCTCGATGCAGAGTTGCGAGGGGTAGACGATTCAGAATTTGGTGACCAGATTAAATCTATGTTAGAAACTGCCCTGAAGCGATCTAGAACTGAGCGGCAACCCCAACATTTAAAACAGCAAGGGATCTTCTCTGGGGGTATTTTCGCGGTTGTCCTCTGCTGTAGTTACTTCATCCAGGGTTGGCAACGACGCTTAAAGCGCCCGGCTAAAGCGATTTCTCCATCCACCATTGATGCCAAAACCCAACTGCCCCCAGTCCGCCTTTGGGTTGGCTTTACAGGAGTCCTGCGGCAAACCCTCAGTATTCTCCAAGTCTCCATTTGGCTAATTGGCATCCTCCTCTGCTTAGATCGGTTTCCCTATACTCGTCCCATTAACATCTGGCTGCTCAAAAGCCTGTCGATTCCGCTCACGTTAATGTTGGTCGGATTCTGTACCTATTTGATGATTCGACTGAGCTGGGCGTTAGTCAATCGTTTTGCATTAGCGTTGACAGTCACCCCATTTTTAACGCCCATTGTGTCTAAACGGATGCTGCTCAGAATTTCGACCATTGCCAATGTCATTAAAGGGATCGTCGTTCCCATCTGGAGCAGTATTGGCATCATCGTGATCCTGAGCTGGCTAAAAATCGATGTGGGGCCTCTACTGGCTGGGGTAGGCTTGATTGGTGTCGCCATTTCCCTGGCCTCCCAGGGCCTGATTAAAGATGCCATCAACGGTTTCCTGGTGATTCTAGAAGATCAATTCGGCGTTGGAGACGTCATCCAAGTGGGTGAATTTACCGGGGTTGTTGAGACTTTAAACTTACGGATTACCCAGATTCGCAATGCGGAAGGGCAACTGATTACCATCCCCAATAGCGCCATCAGCATCGTGGCCAACCTCTCCAGTGAATGGTCGCGGGTAGACCTTAATATCCCCATTCCCTACGATACTAATATCGATCAAATGCTCGATCTCATTCAGGCCACAGCAGTAGCGATGGCTGAAGATCCCACCTGGCAGCCTCATATTTTAGAGCCTCCCCAACTCATGGGCATTGATGACTTTGATAATCGAGGTCCCATCGTCAAAGTTTGGATTAAAACTCAGCCTCTCCAACAATGGGCCGTATCTAGAGAGTTACGCCGTCGATTAAAGCTGGCCTTTGATCAGGCTAATATTGCCATTCCCGTCTCCCAACGATCCCTCTGGATTCATTCAATGGAGTCGTGAATGCTAGGGTCATCACTGGATTATGGGGAAACATCAAATAAACATTGCTCTCGCTGTCAGAGCTAAAGCCATAGCCGTCCACTCAAATCCATAATTCCACAGAAAACCGCATGAAAACCTGGTTAGGATGGTTGAATCTTCACTTTTTCCTCCACTATTTTTGTCTGATCAGTCTGGCCATAACAGGATGTACAACCGTGGTAGATACAAATAGCAAAGACGCCATACATGATCAGGCCACCCCAGATCTGATCTTTCAGACTATTTGTGATGGGTCGGCAGCAGTCACCATTGGTTCTGATACTATTTTGGTCGCCTATGATGAAATCAATTCGTTATTTGCCTTCTCTAAGGCTGGAGGGCAACCCATAGCCAGCAAAGATCTCAATCCACTCCTAGACTTAAAGACAGAGAAGGAAATGGATCTAGAAGGTGCTACCCTAGTCGACAATAAAATATGGTGGATTGGCTCCCATGGCCGGGATGGTAAAGGCGAAGATGCCCCCAATCGCCAGGCCTTGTTTGCCACCAATATTCCTAGCCCCGATCTTAGTGATTTAGAGATCCTAGCAGGCCCTATCGATCTGCTTAGCACTCTGTTAGCTGCTGAACAGGTCAAGCCGATATTGACCCCAGCGGTCCAAGCACGAAAACCCAAAGCGGGCGGCATCAATATTGAAGGTCTCTCCAGGCATCAAGAGGCTGGCTTATTATTAGGCTTCCGCTCTCCCCTTTCGGGTCCAGATGGCACCAGTGGAAAAGCCTTGGTGGTCCATGTTCTCAAAAACAACAATACTTTCAAGGTGAATCATGTCAGCCAATTGAACCTCAACAATCGAGGGATTCGAGATATTCAATGGACTGGCTCTGACTATCTCATCCTGGCTGGCCCCGTTCATAAAGGTTCAGCCTTTGGTCTGTATCGATGGAATGGCACCTCAGAACCTACTGAAATTGAGACAGAGGTTCTCAACGGACTGAATGCTGAAGCACTGGTGCAACTAAATGGTGAATGGCTCGTGATCAGTGATGACGGCAAAGTAGAGCGTGAGGATCTTGAAAGTGGTGATGGCATCAGGGTTTGCGACAAAATTCGCAAGAAAAATTCCAACAAGGAACAACATCCTAATGTATTTTTCAGAGCCCGGACATTCGATCCATCCCTTGAATGAAGGGTAACGGGTTGCGATCGCAACCCCAATCCTCCCCCAATCTCTCAACAGTCCTCACAAACGCCATCCTCAGATAGCTATCAGCAAACTACTCCTTAACTACCGTAAACTGACTTTTTTCAACACCGCAAACTGGACAACTCCAATCATCAGGAATATCTGAAAAAGGCGTCCCTGGCTGGATCCCACTATCAGGATCACCAACTTCTGGATCATAGATATAACCACAGACGGCACATTCATATTTCTGCATAGAACGGATCTCCTTGGTCCAGCAAGCATTCAGCACTCGATCAATGATCTGTTTCCCCATCGTCCCATCATTGATAGCTAACCCACTTAAAGTTCAATATTTAGCAATAGAATTGAACTCACTTCTACAAAAGATTTCACGGCTTAGCAAACGGACAGCAGAAATAAACCTCCTACCGTATGGAGATGAAACCTTTATCCATCGGCAAGGCATCATCAGAAGTGAAACCATATTCATTGGTAAGAGTATGAGAAAATTGAGGAGATTTACACGCTACTCAAGCAAAAAAGTAGAATTATATCCAGTAATTGGATAACCCATCGCCATAATCTTGAGTAGTTAGGGTAATACTATATAAAAGACACTCCCGTTAAAACTATGCCAGTCTATAAATCCCACTATGAAGAGTTACTGGCAACCTATAGTAACCATCAGCACGCCGTCGAACTCCTCAGGCAACATCGCCCCTATTTCGAGAAAATACCTAGTATCCGTCGGTCTATAGATAGTATTATTACCATCCCTTTACCTGTTGTCCAGGTACGCCGCCAACTTCCCCAATCCGAACTCAAATCTTCGGACAGTTCCTATGAGTTAATCTCTTTACCTTGCGATTTATCCCTGCTGATGTGCGATCCAGAGTGGAAAATCAAAACTGGTGTGGAAATAGTTGTCTTCATTCATCGTCCTCAAGAAGATTTCTCTGATCTCGTCAGCCGCTGGCGTCAAACTCAAGTCCTACTGAGTCGAGGCTATACCTGGGAAATGCCCCTGCAATTCAAACATATTTTCAACGAAGGTGCAGAGAAAATGTATCCTTTATTTGTGTTATTTGAAGATACCTCAGAGCGCATTAAACGCGGTTTACAAGGCGCTTTTCTCCCCTATGTTGTCCAGAATGTTGACGTCATCTCTGAAGCAAAAAGTGAGGCTTCTGTAGGGGCCACCCGTCAAGATGCTAACCTTGGCGACTAAGACTTTCAGTTATTTGTTGCGACAACATTTCTCCCGTAGACGCAGGTTCTAAACAACTTTGGCCCTGACACACTAATCCCACAGCATTGGGTGGCAAGTCCTGAGATATACGAGAGACTGCCGTAGGTAAATAGGTTGAAGTTAAAAGCCCTAGCTGGTCTTGGGAGATGCGAATAGAGGTGTGATGGAAATACCAATCCAATGCCGCAAATAAACTAGGGCAGGCTTGAGTAGAGTTATCCATCACTTGTCCAAACGACTGGAGTGCCTGTTCGGCCTGCTCTAGATAAGAGGTCTGCTCTGTGATCACACTTAAGCGAATTAAGTTTGCGATCGCAACCCCATTCGCCGCCGGCGTCGCATTATCCAACCAACTGCGTTCCCGAATCAGCAAATTATTAGCGGCCTCTACTCCCGTATTGAAATATCCTCCCCCTTCCACAGCCCATAAATACTCATCAAACTCAGCCTGTAGTTTGAGCGCAGCCTCCAACCACCCTTCAGAATCACCGGGAGCCAAGCTTTGGCACGCCTGGTACATATCTAGCAACGCTTTGATCAACAACGCATAATCTTCGGATTGGGCAAGTACAGCAATCTTGCCATCGTAATTAACGCGATGCAGTCGCCCCTCCACCCACTGCTGTTCCAAGATAAACCGAGCAGCCGTCGTTGCCAAAGCCAAATACTCCTCTCTTTGGAAAACAGCCGCAGCCCGAGCCAATCCCGAGATCATTAAACCATTCCAAGCCACAATCATCTTCGTATCCGTGACCGGAGGAATCCGACCCGGCCAAGGGTGGGTTTTCGCCACCTGATTATTAATCGCAGGGGTGAACACACCCATTGCCTCAGGAGCATCACCATAGCGAACTTGAAAAAGTTTCGTCAACGCTGCTTCCACCTCTGTCGTCAACACTCCCGCATGCTGTCGTTGCAGAACAATCAGCCCCTGCTCAAAATTACCCTCAGCGTCAAGAACAAATACGTCGACCAACGCTGATACTTCTTCTGGCGTCAGAGTCTGGTTCAGTTCCTCATAGGTCCACGTATAAAAGCGACCTTCTTCCGGCTCCAAATCGTCAACAGTAATAAAATTATCAGCATCTTGAGACGCATAGAAATAGCCCGCATCAGCCGTCATTTCTCGTTTCAACCAAGCAACAGTCCCCGCAATCGCCCGTTCAAACGCTGGTTCTTGTAAACCTGAACTCCAAAGATTGGCCA
>CALDHF010000341.1 GCA_937941595.1 uncultured Acaryochloris sp.
TCGATGCGGCGAAAGAGATAGGCCGAGAGTGCGAAGATCAGTGGGGTTAGCAGTAAGGTGGTGGCTGTTGTACCCACCATCAGTCCATATAAGCGCGGGGAGAACAGGTCTAACTCAACGGCTACCCCTGCTAATACAAAGGAGAACTCCCCAATTTGATTAATGCCTAAACCAACGGTTAAAGCGGTTTTGAGAGAGTAGCCAAACAAGGCGACCAAGGAAGTGACAATGAAGGCTTTGCCCACCATCACCACAGCCACCAAGCTCAGCAACGTCCAAATATTTTGGAATAAAAAGATGGGATCAATCAACATGCCGATGGACGCGAAAAACAAGGTGGCAAATACATCCCGCATTGGCAAAATGCTGTGTAGGGCGTGATCGGCATATTCTACCTGGGACACCATTAATCCAGACACAAAAGCGCCCATCTCAATCCCTAACCCCATGGAGGCCGTTGCTAAGGCCACCCCCATACATAGGGCAACCACACTGAGGACAAACAGTTCCTGTGATCCCGTCTGGGCAACTCTTTTCATCAGGGGCGGCACAATTTTGATGCCGGCCACGATCGCCATTAGAAAGAACAAGGCGGCTTTGAGCAATGCCATCAGTAGGGCTTGGCCAATACTGGCTGGTGGTTGAGTCAAAATCGGCAGAACGGCTAGCATAATGCCCAAACTGAGATCTTGGACAATCAGAATTCCCAGCATCACCTGACCATGCACCGTCTGCATTTCATTGCGCTCGATCAAACTTTTCAGCACAACAGCCGTAGAAGACAGGGATAAGACAGCCCCTAGAAAAACAGCTTGGGGCAGGGTCTCTACCCAACCCGTAAAAAATGCTAACCCTCCTCCCAGTAGAGCCGTGAGCAGGACTTGGAGCGTCCCCCCTCCGAGGGCAATTTTTCGAACTTTTAAGAGGTTGCCAAAGGAAAACTCAACCCCCAAGGTAAAGAGCAGAAGGACAACGCCGATCTCGGCAAAAAAGTTAATTGCCCCCTCTGCTTTGACAATGGCAAGCCCGGAGGGGCCCACGGCTAATCCTGCCAGCAAATAGCCCAGGAGGGCAGGTTGACCTAAGCGATGGGCAACATAGCTGCCTGCCGCAGCCGTGCTCAGCACGGCTACCATATCGATGATTAAAGATAGTTCTGAAGCCATAATCGAACCCAGATCGATCTTCACGGTAGAGACACGCTAGCCTAGCATCAATACCGGTTGTCTGAAACCAGGGCTAGCCTCAAGGATGTCGCCGCCAGCATGACATACTGCAGCCAGTATCTGGTTTATAGTCTTCGGTGTCTATCCCTATGACAATTCTATGAAACTATTAGTTGGCAATGATGATGGTATTTTTGCTCCGGGGGTAAGGGCTTTAGCCAATAGCCTGGCCAAGGATCATGAGGTCACCGTGGTTTGCCCTGACCGGGAACGGTCAGCCACTGGCCATGGACTGACCATTCACCAGCCCATTCGGGCGGAACGGGTCACCTCTATGTTTGCAGACCCAGTGCAGGCTTGGGCCTGTTCAGGAACCCCTGCGGATTGCATCAAGTTAGCCCTGGGAGGGTTACTTGATAGCCTTCCCGATTTGGTGCTGTCTGGCATTAATCAAGGCCCCAATCTGGGCACCGATGTCCTGTATTCGGGGACCGTCTCTGCGGCAATGGAAGGGGTAATTGAAGGCATTACGAGCATTGCCTTCAGCTATGGCAGCTTTACAAATCAACACTTTCAGCCAGCTGCTGATTTTGCCCGACAGCTGGTACATCACCTCACGCAGACGCCCCTACTCCAGCCGATGTTGCTTAATGTCAATGTACCAGCGTTGCCTGTCGATCAAATCAAAGGGGTCGCCATCACTTGCCAGGGCATTCGCCGCTACCACGATATTTTTGAAAAACGGATTGATCCTAGAGGGAAAAACTATTACTGGCTGGCGGGCGAAGTGATGGAGGATCTGAACGATCCAATGCCTCTATCATCAGCCAATGCCCAGATTCTCTCAGATGTGCAAGCGATGCAAGAAAATCTCATTAGTGTAACGCCTTTGCAATATAACCTCACGGCAGTCGGCGCCCTAAACCATCTAGCTGACTGGCTTGCCCCTCTGCGGCTAGATGGGGCTGCGATTTGATCTCACGGATTGTTCCCAATTGGGCTAAAATTCACAGAAACCAGCAGAAGTATCTCTGCTTCGATATGATTGGACTAACGGCTACTGATTCAATCCGAGCCACCAACCCACTTATGCAGGAACAACTCACCGTTCGTTTTTGGGGCGTTAGGGGCAGTATTGCTTGTCCAGGACCGCACACCGTTCGTTATGGTGGTAACACGCCCTGCGTCGAAGTGCAGGCGGGTAACCAAAAGTTTATCTTTGATGGCGGCACTGGTATCAGAGTGCTAGGCCAAGAGCTGTTACAGCATTTGCCGGTGGAAGCCCATGTCTTCTTTTCCCATACCCATTGGGATCATATTCAGGGGTTTCCCTTTTTTGTCCCGGCGTTTATGCCCGGTAATCTTTTTCACATCTATGGCACCCGGGCGTCTGATGGCAAAACCATTGAAAAGCGGTTAACGGATCAGATGCTCCACCCGAATTTTCCGGTGCCGCTGCAAATTATGGGTGGCAGTCTCAATTTCCATGATTTGGAAATCGGGCAGGTGGTGCATATTGATGATGTGACCGTCCGCAATACGATGCTCAATCATCCCGGTAGTTCGATTGGCTACCGTCTAGAGTGGCAAGGGCTCACCGTTAGCTATGTCACGGATACTGAGCATTTCCCTGATGCCCTAGATCCGAATGTGTTGACTCTTGCCCAGCAGGCAAATGTGTTGATCTATGATGCTACCTATACAAACGATGAGTATCATGAGGCGGGTAATAGCAAGATTGGTTGGGGTCACTCTACCTGGCAAGAAGCGGTGAAGATTGCCCGTGCTGCCCAGGTTGAGCAGCTGATCTTATTTCACCATGATCCTCTCCATGATGATTTGTTTTTGGATGACATGGGGCGACAGGCTTGTCGCCATTTTGCCAATACCATCATTGCTCAGGAAGGTCTGACGATGACGTTTGCGCCCAATGGCAACTCTTCTTTGCAGTACGCTTCTGCTATTTCTCCTGGGCATGAGTAATTTTTCCGGCCTAAACTGTGTCAGAATTTGAGTTGTGTGGGTTACTTCATCATTAGAAACAGCGTTGACGCCAGCGGTCGTGGCCCTTGGCAATTTTGATGGAATTCATCAAGGACATTGCCAAGTCATTCAGTCTTTGTTGTCGGTTCGTCAAGATCAGAGTTATGTAACGGTTGTTGCCTTTGACCCTCATCCGCAGGCTTTTTTTTCCGGTAAACATCAACCCTTACTGACGCCGTTATCTGAAAAAACGACGCTGCTAGAACGTCTGGGGGTAGACCAGTTGGTGTTGTTGACTTTCGATCAGGCGTTGGCGAGTCTGAGTCCCCAGGCCTTTGTGGCGGATATTCTCGTCCAGAAGCTGGCGGCCCAATATATCAGCGTGGGCTTTAATTTTTGTTTTGGCTATCAGCGGGCGGGGACGGCAGAGGATTTGGTTGCGATCGCAACCCCGTATCAAGTCCCTGTATCTATTACCGCGCCTCAAACCAATGGCTCTGAACCCATCAGCAGTTCGGCTATTCGCGCCGCTCTCCTGGCAGGCAATTTGGATAAGGCACAGCAAATGCTAGGCCGCCCCTATGACCTGACGGGTACTGTAGTGTATGGTCAGCAATTGGGACGCACCTTAGGCTTTCCCACCGCCAATTTGCAAATCCCCACGGATAAATTTTGCCCGCGCACCGGGGTTTATAGCGTTAGTGTCACCAGCGATCAATGGTCGCAACCCCAGCGAGGGGTCATGAATTGGGGCTGTCGGCCCACGGTAGACGGACAACAACCGAGCCTAGAAGTTCACCTGCTCGATTGGTCTGGCGATCTGTATGGGCATACTTTGACTGTGCATCTACAGCAATTTCTGCGATCGGAACAAAAATTTGCTTCTTTGGACGATCTCAAAACCCAAATTCAGGCAGATTGCGAGATGGCTCGCTCTTCCCTCGCGGCAGTTGTTTGACCCATCATTTCTATAGGTAGACATGACAAAGACTGTGGCCACTGTCAGACCGCAATTACAAGCGCTGCGCGATAATCTCAGTACCACTATCGTGGGCAAACAAGAGGCGATCCAGTTGGTCCTTGTGGCCTTGCTGGCTGGCGGACATGCCCTCTTAGAAGATGTGCCCGGGGTGGGCAAAACCTTGCTGGCTAAATCCCTAGCTCGCTCTATTGATGGTCAGTTTCACCGAATTCAATGTACACCGGACCTGCTTCCCAGTGATTTAACGGGGACCAATATTTGGAATCCCCAAGAGGGAAAATTTGAGTTTTTAGCGGGACCCATTTTTGCCAATGTCCTGCTCACGGATGAGATCAATCGGGCGACCCCACGGACTCAATCGGCCTTATTAGAAGTGATGGAAGAGGCCCAAGTCACCATTGATGGTGTCTCTCATCCGGTGCTTGCCCCATTCTTTGTCATCGCCACCCAAAATCCGATTGAATATCAAGGCACCTTCCCCCTGCCCGAGGCTCAACTGGACCGTTTTGCCCTGGCCTTAAGTTTAGGCTATCCCTCCGAAGCAGAAGAGCTGCAAATGTTGGAGCGGTTGCGGTCTGGCCAAACTTTTCAAGCCTTAAAGCCCTGCATTACCTTGGCAGAAGTTAAACAGCTTCAGCAAGACTGTACCCAGGTTCATATTGAATCCTCGATTCAACGCTACATTTTGGCTTTAGTGCGGGCCACTCGGGATCATGAGGATATTGCCCTCGGCGTTAGTCCCAGAGGCACGGTGACCTTGCAACGAACGGCCCAAGCGTTAGCCTTTATCCAAGGCCGAGAGTATGTGCTGCCCGATGACGTTAAATTTCTAGCCCCCTACGTGTTGAGGCATCGGCTGATTCCCGCAGCAGGTCATCGTGCCCAGATCATTGTAGAGCAACTCTTAGGAGCGATTACCGTTTCCTAATGGCCATCGGTTGTCAGTTCCTGTGCTTTGACCTCTGGGAAACCTGACTCCAGCTTGGAACAGCAGAGAATAATTGCGCGTCAAAAGAAAAAGCATGGATGGCGATTGGCTATTCTCTACAGGCTCAAGTTTTTCTCCCTTGAGGGTTTGGATGCCTGCAACCGCCATTTGACAACCCTAACCCCTGGGATTTTATCGCTGGGGGTTGGAGGTTTTGTGAAAAAATGATGGCAATCAGCATTGATTTGAACTGACGCTGGCGCTTAATCAGGCGAAATTTTGATTCTGCTTGTTTCTACTATTCTGTTCTTATACCTATGACAAAGCGTTTCTCTTGGGTACACCTCTCTCTGATTCCTCTGACTTTATCCTCCAGCTTGATTACACCGTTCCAAGGACTCAATAAGGCCACAGCACAGGCTCCAGGGGCTGGTGTTTGCCATGCGGCTCCGGGTGAGGCTAAGGCTAAACTCTCCCTGCTACGGGCTGCGATCGCAGGAGATGCATCCGCCCAGCAGTCCTATGACCAGCGGATTGCGGAAGATGCGCGGAAGTTGCAAGATTGTCGAGCCCAAAATTGGCCTAAAAATCAGGCAATTTGGTTACGCTTACACGAATGTGACTTAGAACCCGGTGTCCTAGACACGCTGTTAGACCGGATCGTCAGCCGTGGGTATAACCAAGTCTATGTTGAGGTGTTTTATAACGGTCGCGTGCTGTTGCCTGCCAATAATAATCCGACCGTTTGGCCCTCTGATATTAGAAACCCCAAATTTGCGAACCAGGACCTCTATGCTGAAGCGATTAAAAAAGGGCAGGCGCGGGGCTTAAAAGTATACGCCTGGATGTTTAGCCTCAATTACGGCTATCAGTATGCCCAGCGCCCGGATCGGCAATCGGCCATGGCTCGCAATGGCAATGGCAAAACCAGCCTCACCCTCTCCGATCATACGGATGCGAATATCAGCTTAGTGGGGGATATCGATAGTGCCTTTGTTGATCCCTATAGTCCGCAGGCCCGCCAAGACTATGCCCAGCTATTACAAGCGGTTTTACAGCGCCGTCCAGATGGGGTCCTCTTCGATTACATTCGTTACCCCCGGCAAACCGGGGGGGCCTCTGTGAGTAGCAAACTCAGCGATTTATGGATTTATGGCAATGCCGCTAAACAAGCTCTGATCAATCGAGGGAGCAATCAAAAAGGACGGACTGCCATTGAACGGTATTTGCAGCAGGGCTATGTTTCGGAGAGTACTTTAAAAAGTCTCGATGCTCAATATCCCCAGGAAAAAGCAGCCTTGTGGCAGGGTCGCAACGTCCCCAAGGGCAAATTGCCTCCCGCTAATGTCCGGGTCAAACGTCTGAACTGGGATTTGTGGTTATTGAGTGTGGCCCATGCCTACCAAGGGGTGGTCGATTATCTGTCCATCTTTTCCACCACCACCATGCGTCAAGGAATTCCCGCCGGGGCAGCCTTCTTCCCTGATGCTAACCGCAAAGTGGGCAAGGGCTACGACTCCAGGATGCAGCCCTGGCATCGCTTTTCCAAAAATATTGAATGGCATGCCATGTCCTATGGCAACTGTGGCAATACTAGCTGCATTGTCCAGCAGTTACAGCGGGTGCTGAAGCGATCTTCCGGGGCGCAAGTTAAACCCGTTATCGTCGGTCAATGGGGCCGGACTTACCGCAATCGTCCGTCTTTAGAGGCCCAAATGTCAGCCATTCGGCAAGTGGCACCACAAGTGAATACGATCAGCCATTTTGATTTTTCTTGGCAAGATCCGCAGTTTGCGAATGCTCGCCGCTCTTGCAAAGTGAGTTTGCTGCCCGGAGAAGAAACCTTTCAGTCCTATGTTGCCCCCTAGACGCAGACCCAGGGATTATCCTGGTTAAAGGAGATCTGTCTGCGGACCAAACAACATGGATAACAAACAACCGATTCAGGTAATTGGGGGTGGACTAGCGGGGACGGAAGCGGCTTGGCAAATTGCCCAAGCGGGGTGGCCTGTGGTTTTGCATGAGATGCGATCGGTCTCTGCAGGGCAGCCTCAGCATCTCACCCCAGCCCATCATACGGACCATCTGGCCGAGCTAGTCTGCAGCAATTCTTTTGGCGCATTGGCGAGCGATCGCGCCGCCGGATTGCTCCATACTGAGCTGCGTAAACTCGGTTCCATCATCATTAGCAAGGCCGATGAACATCACGTGCCTGCCGGGGGCGCCTTGGCGGTAGATCGAGGTGTCTTCAGCCGCAATTTGACGGAAACCCTGGCTGAACATCCTTGTGTGGAACTGCGTCGCGGTGAAGTGCCAGTTTTACCAAAGGACGGCATTGTGGTGTTGACCTCTGGCCCTTTGACCAGTGCGGCTCTAACGGAGAGCTTGCACCAGTTTACGGGGCAAGACTATCTCAGCTTTTTTGATGCTGCCAGTCCCATCGTTGTCGGGGAATCCATCAATCGAGAGGTGGCATTCCTGGCATCTCGTTATGATCGCGGCGAAGCTGCCTATTTCAACTGCCCCATGAATCGGGAGCAGTATTTAGCCTTTTGGCAGGCCATTTGCGCTGCCGAACAAGCTGAACTTAAGGACTTTGAAAAAGAGACCGCCAAGTTTTTTGAGGGTTGCTTACCCATTGAAGAAATGGCCCGCCGGGGCGAAGACACAATGCGCTACGGCCCTCTCAAGCCTGTGGGTCTGTTTGATGCCCGCTACGGCGATTTCCGTGCCCCTGAAAATCAGCAATACCGTCCCTATGCAGTGGCCCAACTCCGCCAGGAAGATAAGGCGGGTAAGCTGTGGAATTTAGTCGGTTTCCAGACGAATCTGCGCTGGGGCGAACAAAAACGAATATTTCAAATGATTCCGGGGTTAGAGTCGGCAGAATTTGTGCGCATGGGCGTTATGCATCGGAATACGTTTCTCAATGCCCCTGAGTTGCTGCATCCGACTTTGCAGTTTAAGCAACGCCCTACGTTACTGGCCGCAGGACAGTTAATTGGCACGGAAGGCTATACGGCAGCGACGGCTGGGGGTTGGTTAGCGGGAACCAATGCGGTGCGGTTAGCTCAAGGTCTGGAGCCTGTAGTGCTACCGACTACGACGATGAGTGGCTCCCTGTTTGAATTTATCAGCTCGGCGACGCCTAAGCATTTTCAGCCAATGCCCCCTAACTTTGGGATTATTCCTGATCTGCCTCAGCGGGTTCGGAATAAGCGCGAGCGGTATGGGGTGTATCGCGATCGGGCTCTGGCGGATCTAATGGCCTGGATTGCTGACCCTTCTGTCTATCGTCAAACCGTCATGGTTAGTCAATAAGTGCTGGATTTAGGATTCTGTTGTCGAAATAGGGTTGGGACTAAGAATCGGAATTTCAGAAACCGTGTTTCTTGTTTCTCCCGTGAGTAAAAACTGCTGACCTGTCCAAGTCGCTTCATTTCCAGTCTCCGATTATTCTGCTTAATATCCGTTGAGATAGTCACTTCCCCCTCGGCTGTCACCAGAAGAACGCATTCCTGAAGGGAAGAAACATTGACTGGTTAGTGAAATACCTTAATAACACGAGGGGTAGGAGCCTCTCTTTTTATCGTAAAGTTGCCTTGTCTTTATGTCGGTTCGCTCCGTTTTTTGAGAGAGGAATATGGCTTAGTGCGGGTACCAATGACCTAGATTAGTTGAGATCGAAAGTCTGATAAAAAATAAGACTATAGATTCCAGTACTCTTCACTGACACACACCTATGATGAATCCATATTGATTCGTGGAAGTTGTTGTTGCATCAGTCAGATCGCTCTTTTTCTAAGGATAGAAATATCTTCCTGAATGAATTCAATAAAATTGTTAATCATTGTTTTTAGGATCTAAGGAGATATATCAATGAAAAGACTCATTCTTTTCGCACTGATACTACTTCTTGTTTGAGGAATATAACTTGGGGATAATCTGCCATAGCCGATGTGATTATTGACCTGTCATCGTCTTCTAATCTTCGCCATGCTCCCGTTCAAACCACTAGAAAATCTCATCCAGAAAAGACTCTAAAATCTATTGAAACCCAACAAGATCGATATGTGCAGCACCGCAAGCGGTGGGTCTCAGGCTACTGGCCAGCTAGATAGAGAAATTATGAGCAAAGCCGGCATGTTTGGGTTCCTGGACATTATGAAATCGTTAGTCAATCATTTTATAATGCTTCGAAAATACTTAAAAATGCCAGTATTCAATTTGGTCTATTAGTTCCGAGATAAAATTACTATTATTTCTATTATGAAGATCATCTTTTTAGTCCTAAGGTACTAAGAGAAAAGAACTAGAAAGCTCGCTAGTTTAGACCTATAGATCCTAGCATTGTCCCAACCCATTTTTCTAGAATCTAGTCATCACAATAAACCACAAAACTAATGGAGCTTATCTAGTTTATGAAAAACCGTTCTTTGATTCTTTTGGCTGCAGTTCTCATTATTCCTACTGCTAGTACTGTAGTTAGGCTCAGCTCGGCTTCTGCTCAGCGTTCCTCTGATCGCGGACAATCTGAAATAGTGGCCCAACGGTCCCAAGGCCAACGGCCCCAGCTTAGCCCGGAACAACGGGAGGCTAAGCGAGCTGAGCGTGAAGCGAAGTTTAAAGAGACTTTGGCACTTAGCGATGAACAAGCTCAGAATATTAAAGAAATTCGGGAATCGTATAGACCTCAGATGCAGAGTTTTCGAGAAGAAGCTAGAGCCCTGAGAGAACAAGGTGCAGATTCTACAGAACTTGAGTCAATCTTGGCCCAAAAGAAAGAATTACGGACGAAGATGTACGAGGAAATCAAAGCTGAGCTAACACCGGAACAAGTCCAAAAACTAGAAGAGTTAAAAGCCCAGAAAGGCAAGCGTAGAGGTTCGAAAGAAGCTCACAATAGAGCTCGATAGAGTTAGGCTACTCAACGACTCTAAAGCCAAAAATAAAGAGTTGTTGAGTAGCTATAATAAGCAAGAAATTACGGGTAGCTTGCTTATTATGGACTACCATTCTTCTGCTAAAGGTTCTCAATCATAGTGGTGAGACGAAGAACCCTAAAATATCTTTGGTTGTTGCAGATATATCTGAATCATTGACCTTACTAGCTTAGAACAAGGATTGCCTTGAAATTAAACTTTCGAAAACTACATCGAAAAACGGCCCTACTTGTTTTTCTCCCATTGCTGCTGAGTGCCTCTACAGGCTTGTTATACCGAATTGGCAGAAGCTGGTTTGGTCTCTCCAGTGAGTT
Organism: uncultured Acaryochloris sp.; assembly: GCA_937941595.1. Taxonomy (GTDB): domain Bacteria; phylum Cyanobacteriota; class Cyanobacteriia; order Thermosynechococcales; family Thermosynechococcaceae; genus Acaryochloris. The sequence goes on from CALDHF010000341.1 coordinate 10,317, forward strand.
CGGTAACTTCATGCTGACCATTCATGAAGGCAGATATCTAGGTCAGCCTTTGGTCCCAGTTTATGTTTTGTTGGTGGGTCTGGGACTGGTGGGAATGGTCGTCTCAGGCCTGACAATGCTGAAACAGCCCGCAAAACGTAAACCCAATCCAGCTAAGTCTGCATCCTTTAGCCCGCGTCGTTTGCATCAATTTTTAGCCCCGATTTTCTTTTTGCCCTTAGCAGTCAGTGCTCTCACCGGAATGGCCTTCCGTCTGGGTAAAGCCTGGTTTGGCCTGTCCTCTGAACAAACACAATTGTTACTCAGGATTCACCAAGGGAGTTATTTAGGCTCTTCCTTGCGTTCGGTATACGTTCTCCTACTAGGGTTGGGACTAGTCGCTCTGTTGATGACAGGGGTGTCAATGACAGGGATTTTTCGGAGACGATCGGTTCGTTAAGGGACTGGCAACGTTGACGTGGCAGCACACTGCGGTCTATATCATGCTTAGGAATGAACATTGCCTACAGGTGTTTCAAGATTGAGCTTATTTTTGACTCCGCAACCGTTGGACAGTCCCCACCACCTGGCGGGCTGCTCGTTCAACGTCATCTAGGGAAGTGAACCGCCCCAATCCAAATCTCAGCGTTGCTTGCGCTAATTTTGGTGAATGCCCTAACGCTGTCAAGACATGGGAAGGAGACGGTTTGCTAGAGGCACATGCAGATCCTGAAGACAGCGCCACATAGGGCTGCACTCCCAGCAATAACGCCGCCCCATCCACTCCCGCAAAACTGACTGATAGACAACCCGGCAGTCGCTGCTGAGGATGCCCATTCAGGTAAATATTGTCTAGTACCTGCAACTGTTGCCAGAGATGATTTCTAAGCTGTTTGAGCCGTTCAGCTTCCGCTACTTGCTCTGCAATACCTAGTGCGATCGCAGTCCCCAATCCCACAATTTGAGCCGTGGGTAACGTACCTGAGCGAATATTACGCTCTTGCCCACCCCCATGCAGCTGAGGAGCGACCTGTACATAAGGATGGCGATTCCGAACATACAATGCCCCAATCCCTTTCGGTCCATAGAGTTTATGCCCGGTGATGGAGAGCAAGTCAATGTGCATCGCCTCCACATCCAAGGGGATTTTGCCAACAGCTTGGGCGGCATCGGTATGGAACAAGACTTGATGCTGATGACAAAGCTGCCCAATATCTGCCAGGGGTTGTAATACCCCAATTTCATTATTGGCAGCCATCACCGACACCAAAATCGTATCGGGTCGAATAGCTGCTTTCAGGACTTTGACAGCTAATAGTCCATCAGTTTGAGGGGGTAAATAGGTGACCTCAAATCCCAGTTTCTCTAGATACTTACACGGCTCTAAAACCGCATTGTGTTCCGTCTGCATTGTAATCAGATGCCGCCCCTTGGTCATATAAGCCTCGGCCACACCCTTGATAGCTAGGTTGTTGGCTTCTGTGGCCCCACTTGTAAATACAATCTCGCGGGGGGCAGCGCCAATAGCACCTGCCAGGGTTTCACGCGCTAGATCAACGGCAGATTTGGCTTCCCAGCCATACAGGTGAGTATTGCTAGAAGGGTTGCCTGGACAGTCGGAAAAATACGGCAGCATGGCTTCTACAACTCTATGGTCTACAGGGGTAGTGGCTTGGCAATCTAGATAGATAGGGCGAGACGGTATGGTCATGAGTCAATCATCTAGAGCAACAAGCATACGAGTTGGCCGCAGGTGGAGTCTTACTTTTAGGTATGAGGTCAATAGGTATGAAATCAATTCGGTGCAGGTTAGGTATGACTTCAGACAATCTTGGGAGCGAGACCGATGTGTAGATCAGTTCTGCGCTATGTCTACTCTATCCCCGGACTAGGACTGGACTGTTAGGGGATACTCCTGGGCAGACTCCGCAGACCATTCCCACATGGACCCGGCATAATTTTTGACCTGAAATCCTAAATCTGCCAACACGACCGTTAGCCATCCTGACCGAATGCCGCCCGTGCAATAGGCGACAATTTCAGTGTCCTGGGTAATGCCCATTGTTTGTAGCTTGGCCAGGATTTGGTCACGGGGTAAAAGCGTGCCCTGCTGGGTGAGAAGGGTGCGAAAATGCAGGTGAATAGCGCCAGGGATATGCCCCCGACGTTGCTCACCGTGAGGAGTGGCCCCAGCATATTCTTGGGGGGTACGGGTATCAATAATGACCTGATTGGGATTGTTCAGCTCTGCTTTGAGGGTTTCGGGCTGAATTTGCCAGGTGAAGTCTCTTTGGACGACGAAGTTTCCTGGCAGTGGAGTCGAAGGAGGAACCAGGTTTTCCTGTGCTAGAGCAGCATAACCGCCGTCTACGATGACGGCTTGCTGATGACCGAGGGTGCGTAGCATCCAGACGATGCGGCCATCCTCTCCCCACCCCTGAGATGGATTGGCAAAGACCACAACGGGGCGATTTTTGGAGATGCCCAGTTTCTGCAATGTCTGGGTTAAGACGGCGTTGCTCTCTAGGAGGTTACCCTTTTGAGTTTTGTGTTTAGGAGAGAAGGCTGGCCATGACACTGGCACACTGCCCGATACCTGATTGCGGCCGAACCATAGGTTGCCTCGGGCATCTAGGAGAGTGGCCCCTTCATCAATGAGGGTTTTGGCTTCTGTGGCACTGATGACCCAGGTCTGTTTCAGATTGAAGGAGGCCGTTCGCTGGGTGTAAGCAGGCTGGGATGCGTCCACTTGAGGGCGAGTGATGGCGGTATGGGTGATTGCGATCGCACCCACAAACAGCACTGCACCTAAAACAACTCTCGTAACGATGGGGGGATGTATACGCAGACGCATAGGATTTTAAGACGTTCTCCATTCCCAAGATAACCTTGCCAGAGACTCCCCAGATGCTTTTATGATTCAGGCTGTTCCGTAGGGAAAAGAGAGACGGTGCATACACCAATTGCTGGAGAATCGTGCAGTCCTTGGACAGTAAATCAAACAGGCCTCCTATCTGATTGGGTTGGTGTCAGGTTATAGGCACGGATGTAGTCATAAAGGCATAAACTTCACTGGCATTAAAGGCTATTTAATGAATCAGGAAGGCTCTCAAATTAGTACTTGATGTGTAGGGTCACAGATGCCCGCACCGATTGTTCCCCGCCAACCACAGGGGTGGCATCAGACTCAGTTCTTAGAGCTGCTGCTTGTATAGGAATTGGTGGAGGGGTCGGGGCATTCGCACCATTAATCTGAATACTGATCACGTCTTGGGGCGCAAGATTGAGCGCAGATAATACAACCTTGGCTTGGTCCTGAGCATCCTGAGTAGCTTTGGTTAAGGCTTGTTTTTGAGCAGCCGTGATCACATCGTCTGCAGCAATAAACGATACCCGATCAATACGTGAGGCTCCTGCTTTAACCGCATCATCCATCAGTGAACCCGCTGCTTCAATATCAGTGCGAAAACTGACAATATTGCTGCCCCGATACCCAATCAGTTGCCGTTGGCCATTGTTGTACCTGTAATTGGGACTGAGGTTGATGCCAGTCGTCTCTAGCTTCTCCACCTTGCGAGACTTTAACAGCGACACCACGGCTGCAGAACGGCTGGCTACTTGTTGTTGCACTATCTCTGCCGTTTTACCCTGAACATCCACACCCAAACGCACCTGCGCCTGTGTGGTTTGAATATTCTCGACGCCCTGTCCGGTAACCGTCAGCACTCGATACTGTACCTCTGGAGCAGGCGAAGGCCGTGATTGAGCCATAGCAGGTAACTGTGCCCCTACCAGTAGCGTCAGCCCGAGCATTCCAGGGCTGACAAAATGACGAAGGAGCGGGATATCTAATTTCATGAGGTATGGTGCCGAAAAATTTGGGTGTAACGGTAACGGTAGCAACGAAAATCTGTATGAGTGTCTGTCAAAGAGACAGAAATGATTTCTGACCGCACCAGTTACTTGTCTAGCAATTCATCCTCGAGGTTCCATCACGCCTTGACAACGATAGAAACATTAACGGTGGGGTTCTTATGAGGCAGCGGGGGTGAGGTTAGCAAAGCTAATAGTCTGGAGTTCGTGAATCATCGGTGAGTATTTGGACGGTGAAGAGAAGACGGTATTGTTTAGCGAGTTTGGACGAGGTCTTGGGCTACCTGCGATCGCAGTTCTGTTCCATAGACTGTTAAGTGACTTACAAATGAAACAGCGAGGAGGATTGATTCCCTGAAAGTAACTTTAGGAGGGGGGATGGGCATACTGATAGAAGATAATAGCTGCCGAGAACTAGCAGCTCGAAGTGGGAAGTTATGCGCAAAACTAAGATCGGAATTAGTGCAAGAAATTTTGACTTACTTGAGATCCTGCGAAGCGGTCCTGAAGGCTGGAATCGATGGCGAGAGGAGCATCCTCTTGCCGACACATATCTTGCCAATGCGGACCTTAGTAATGCCGACCTCATCAATTTCAACCTCAAGGGTGCTGACCTCAGCTATGCCAACCTTAGAGGCGCTAACCTCTATGGTGCCAATCTTAGAGGTGCCAATCTTAGAAGTGCCAATCTTAGAGGTGCTATCCTCTACGGTGCCGACCTCAATCAAACCAACCTCAGCTTAGCCGACCTCAGCTTAGCCGACCTCTGCGATGCCGACCTCCACAGTGCTGACCTCAGCGAGGCCAATCTCAAAGATACCAACCTTATCAATGCTGACCTCAATAATGCCAACCTCAGGGATGCTGACCTCAGCGAGGCCAACCTTGGCATTATCAACACAATTAAATCACTGCAATCTAAAGTCCTGTCTGTCTTCACGCCTTCGAACTCTCTGCCATAAGACGTTCATGCTTGCAAGACCTTAGCAATAGAATCGCCAACATCATCAGCAATCCGTGGGGCGTTCGCTTTTCCCGTGCGGTAAAGCGAACGTTCTGAACAACCTTGAACTACCAGGAGTGGCATCCTCCCAGCACATTTCCGAGGTGGAGGCAGTATTACTTAAGACCTCTCAAAATTTTTATAGACTGGAGTTTTCCCAGCTGAAAAACTTGTCGTAGTTCAAAATGACTGATAAAAACATGAGCTTGCAAGCATGTTCGAGACCTGTTTCATCAGCCGTACTCAATTATGCTAGAACAATCCCCTCAACGGGTAGATCATCCTTAAGCTTTATAAGGTGTGCTGATCCAGGGGTAAATATCGCCTGCGATCGAAGACCACAATACCCTGCCAAATGCCCAAAGTTCTGAGCAACTTGCCCTGCTCACCCCAAATCCCAGCTACTTGCGCCCGATCTCAGTAAACTTTAATCCTCTCTACCATCCATTTCGACCCTAAAGATGAGACGGAAGTCCTTTCCCCGACACGTCATAGACCAAGCTGAGTCCATCGCCTTCCCTGCCTCTCTCGGTTATCGCCCCCAAGTCCAGGGCATCACGATCGACGGCACCACCTCCAAAGACTTGGATGACGCCATCTGGATTGAACCTCAAGGGGACCTCACGACCCTTGCAGTCCATATTGCAGACGTTGCAGAATTGGTGAGGCCAGCAACGGAGCTAGATAAGGAAGCGATCGCCCGGACCCAAACTCTCTACTTACGCAAGGGCAATGACCCCATGCTGCCCAAGTGTCTGTCAGAAGACAAATTGAGCCTGCTTGAGGGTCACCCTCGCCCCACCCTCACCCTCGAAATCACCCTAGACAACGCGACTGAAGTTCAGAAGCTTCGTGTTTTTGAATCCTGGTTATCCAGCCAAAAGCGCTTTTCCTATCCCCAAGCTGAAGCAGCTCTCAAAGATCCAGCCCTAGCTTACTCAGCTCTGATTCGTGACTGTTGGCAATGGGCCGAACAACTCTACCAAAAACGAATTCACGGGGATAATTTCCAGGAACTCTCCCTCCCCCAAGGATATTATCTAGACGAAAACGGCAATTTACTCTCCACCGACTTCTCGAGATTTCATGGCTACCTGATCATTCAAGAGTTCATGATCCTGGCGAACACTGCGATTGCCCAATGGTTGGTTGAGCATAATATCCCCGCCATCTACCGCAACCACACCCATAAAACCATTTGCCCTGAACAGACCCACCGCTTTGCAGCCTTCACAACAGCTCAATCGGAAGCAGACATTCGTCGTATTCTGATGAGCTGGCTCAACCCCGCAGATTATGGCCCGGAAGCGAAGGGCCATTTTGCCCTGAACTTATCTGCCTATTGTCATTTCACTTCTCCCATTCGTCGCCTCCCGGACTTGATCAACCACCGCATGGTGAAAGCCCATCTCAAGGGGCTACCTTTACCCTATGACTATTCAAAGATTGAATTGCTCTGCCAACACATCAATAGGGTCAATGACGAGC
>CALDHF010000342.1 GCA_937941595.1 uncultured Acaryochloris sp.
CAGGAGAGATCGCAGAGCTTGCCCAAATTGCCAGCCCCACCATTGGTGTGATTACTAACGTCGGCACTGCCCATATTGGTCGTTTGGGATCTAGAGAAGCCATCGCCCAAGCCAAATGTGAGTTGTTAGCCCAGATGCCCCCCGAGAGCTTGGCGATTCTTAATGCCGATAATCCCTTGCTGTTAGACACAGCATCCACGGTCTGGAACGGTCCACTGGTGACCTATGGCCTAGACGGCGGCGACCTACAAGGCCAGCTCGTAGATGAGCAAACCTTGGCGGTGGAGGGCACTGAGTTGCCTTTGCCTTTACCCGGTGCTCATAATGCTTTGAACTATTTGGCAGCGGTTGCGATCGCACGGCATCTCGATCTGGACCTTGCCCCCTTACAACAGGGTCTCTCTCTCCAATTGCCCGCAGGCCGCGCCCGTAAACTCACTCTACCTAACGACGTGGTGATTCTAGATGAAACCTATAATGCGGGCCTAGAATCCATGCAGGCTGCTCTCCATTTACTGGCAAACACCCCGGGTGGACGCCGGATTGCAGTACTAGGACCCATGAAAGAGTTAGGAGACTATGCCCCAGAATTACATCGTCAGGTAGGTCACTTGGTGCAAGATCTCAAAATGGATCAGCTGTTGATCTTAGACACCGGGCCAGAAGGCACCGCCTTAGCAGAGGGGGCTATCTCTATCCCCACGGAACAATTTGCCGAACATCAGGCCCTGATCGACTATCTGGATCACTATATCCAACCGGGCGATCGATTGCTCTGCAAAGCGTCCCATTCCGTGGGCCTCGATCGCGTTGTCAACCATTTGACCCAAGCCAATCCTTAGCCCCTTACGACGCTAAAGCCTGCCGTTGGGCCGCAATTAACGATTGGATACCCGCTTCTGCCAAATCGAGCATTTGATTGAGCTGCGGCCGGGGGAGAGTGCCCTCTTCTGCAGTTCCTTGGACTTCCAATAACTCCAACTTTTCTGTGGCCACAACATTTAGGTCCACGGAGGCTCCCACATCTTCTGGGTAATTGAGATCCAAAAATGGCTGTCCCTCTAACAAGCCCACAGAGACTGCTGCTACATGATGACGAATGGGAGATTGGGCTAGCTCGCCTTTGCTGATCAAGTGATTGATGGCATCTACAAGGGCGACAAAGCCTCCGGTAACGGACGTAGTCCGAGTGCCAGCATCCGCCTGCAAGACATCGGCATCCACAACCAAGGTGCGTTCTCCCAAGGCCTGGAGGTCCAACGCAGCTCGGAGGCTGCGGCCAATCAAACGCTGAATTTCTTGGGTCCGGCCTGACAGCTTCATCAACTCCCGACGCTGACGGTCTGGGGTGGCACCGGGCAACATCCGATATTCAGCCGTGAGCCAGCCTTGGCCCGTATCTTCTAGAAATCTGGGGACCCCAGGTTGCACAGAGACGGTACAGAGAACTTTTGTTTCACCACATTCCGCCAATACCGATCCAGCGGCAAAGCAGGTATACTCTCGTTGAAACCGAATCGGCCGTAGTTGATCCGGTTGACGACCATCAGGGCGCTGCCAAGTCATGTATTCTTATTCTCAACTCTAGATAGATCGGCATTACTGATTCAGAAGGTACACTTCCGGGGTTAGCCGCTTAGACCCCAATCAGCATACTCTAGTCAGCCATCCATACCAAAGTAGGCGACGGCACTTGAATCCTTTCAAAACTTAATACTTTCCAAAAAGTTGTTGACGAATCCCATAGATATGGTGTTGACTGTGGGGGAAAGTTACAGATGTCCACTACATCTGTTGTTAGCATCTAAATTATGGTAGCCCAGCTAGACACGCCCCCTATTGCCGTTGACCACTCTTTTCACCACACGATCGAAGGTCTCGTCCAAATTTTTACCGCCCCCCATCGGAGCTTTTTTACAAATGTGATGGCTCAAGCCCTACGAGCAGCCGGACAGGGGACTCGGGTGCTAGTGGTTCAATTTTTGAAAGGGGGAATCAACATGGGGCATCAGCATCCCATGCACCTCTGTCAAAATCTCGATTGGTATCGTTGTAATCTACCTCGCTGCATTGATACCCCGGAACTAGAAACGGTAGAAATGCAGGCAATGCATGATCTATGGCACCATACGCAAACAACCGTTGCGGCCGGAGAGTATGCCTTAGTCATCCTTGATGAACTGAGTTTGGCCCTCCATCTCAACCTCATTCCTGAATCAGAAGTGTTGCAGTTAATCGAACAACGCCCTCGGCATATTGATATGATTCTGACAGGGCCGAATATGCCGCCCTCACTCATGGATGTAGCTGACCAAATTACCGAGCTACGGCGCAACATCTGCCCTTAGATTATTCCCACGAGGTTCCCGTGATTCAAAATGATGCCTGGATAGCCAAGATGGCTGACCAAGGGATGATTAGTCCCTTTGAACCTCACCTTATTAGAGAGGTAGAGAGCAATGCGGGGCTACCCCATCGGGTGATTAGTTACGGACTGTCATCCTATGGCTATGATCTGAGACTAAGTCCTAATGAATTTCGAGTCTTTCGCCATATCCCTGGGACCATTGTGGACCCCAAACACTTCAACCCCGCTAATTTGGACCCAGCAGAACTGCATACGGATGAGAATGGCAGCTATTTTATCTTGCCTGCCCATTCTTATGGCTTAGGAGTGGCCTTAGAGAAGTTAGCGGTTCCTGTGAATGTCACGGTGATCTGTATTGGCAAAAGCACCTATGCCAGAATTGGCTTGATTGCCAATCTGACGCCTGCTGAGGCGGGTTGGCGTGGGCATCTAACGTTAGAATTTTCCAATTCATCTAGTGCAGATTGTCGGATTTATGCCAATGAAGGCATTGTCCAATTGCTATTTTTTGAAGGGGAGCCTTGCGAGGTTAGTTATGAGACTCGCCAAGGCAAGTACCAAGACCAAGAAGAAATGGTGACTTTAGCCAGATTATAAGCTTGTGAACAAAAGCTATCGAATTGCAGTCATCCCCGTGCAGAGTGTATCCAAGACTCGATGATGGGGAATGGCCTAGCTCCCCTTGGTTAACATGAATGCACCGAAACTGAGGGCAATCAGAAACACTACGAGAATGGGGAGGAAGACGAGGATTGCATCTCGATTTAAGCGGAAGGATTGGTTTTGCGATCGCATCAGCAAAGCAATCCCCCCAATGCCCATCAGAATCCAAATGAAGGCAAATCCTAAAAAGAGGGCAAAAACAGAATCTGACATCAGTGCTTGAGGATTACCAAAATCCTAGTTGAGAAGATAAAACTATTATGGTTGCTTTCCCAAGGATCTGGAATACCCATAGACCCTCTACTCTAAATCTAGATGCCACTGTTCTTGGACGTTGACGCCATACTGATCATGAAGACGTCTTAAATCAGGTTTAAGCCGATTAAGAATCTGGTTCTTATCCTGTTCTGAAAGTTGGAACTCAGGGATGTTGGATTCAGGGATAAACCGATACAAACTACGACGAAAGTCTTTTGGTAGACGTCCAACCGTCGCTTTACCAATGGGAGATTTATAGATTTGCGTCAGATAAGGCGGCAGTTTAAAGTGATTAGCTTTTTTACTGTTATAGATTCGAGAATGATCAGCAACCTCAAACTTAGTATCAATGCCTAGGAAACCATAAATTTTCTGAAGTTCCTGTTGAGGATGCTTTTTCAAGCTTTCTAATGTCAATACATGCAGCCTGCTCCTACCAAATAACTCGACAAATGAATCGAGTTGATAAGCGTACTTGGAGATGGAAATATTGTCTTCTGTAACCTCGGCTTTTTTAAGAACGCCAATAGACAAGGCATGCCTAACGTAGGACTCAATCCTCTCAAAGGGATTGCGCATAATATAAAGGAAAGAGAACTCGACCTCTTCAACTTGGGCAATTCGTTGAGCAACGCGAGAATACATCGGTTGCATCGTATAGGTAGAAGATGCTTCCAACGCAATCTGATGCTGATTCTGCCAGTTCCACAAGGAAAAATAGTAGGGCAGTCCTCGGCTAAACCGTTGATCATCAGCAAAGAAAAAAGGCTCTTTCTGGGTACATTCACAAATCTGCGGATGTTTGGCAAGGTACTGAAACAAACTGGTCGTTCCACATTTTTGCGCCCCAATAATTAAAGCAATTCTTCTCATGAATCTAAAACTCTCTAACAGTCAGGCAGATTTTAAGCTTAAGGGAAAGCTGCTTAACCTCAAGACGATAGTATCTGATCGGCCTATGTCTTATGGAAAGGGTATCCCATAAACAAGGCGACACTCCTAACCTCCATCAATCGCCAAATCCTAGAACGTGACCACCTATAGATTATTCTGGGTGAACTTATCCAGCAAACCGGAGGATTGGTTTTGCGATCGCATTAACAAAGCCATCCCGCAACGCCCATCAGGATCTACAGGAAAGCCAACCTTAGAAAAAGCGCAAAAACAGAATCAGCCATCAGGCTTATAAGGTTGCAAGAGCAACAGTGAAAAGGATATGACTATTATGGTTACTTTCCTAACATTTTCACAGCATCAACCAAAACCCATATTCCTAAACGTTGATTTTTCCCAGAGGTTGTCGTCATCTCCATCAAAATTCGTGTCATTCCTAACCACAATTTTCAACGTTAAAACCCTCAAAAGCACCTTTCTGATCGGCTTGGGGTATATGTTGTCCCCCTTATCGTGGTGGAATGATTTGTTCTTCAATCTGCCCATTGCCTATGGGTTGGGCTATGCCATCGGTTGGGCCTATCCCCAGGCTTTTCTACCCGCTACGATTGTGGGCTATTGGCTCTCTAACGTCTTGGGTATTTTGATGATGCAAACAGGGATGCTAGATTTTGTCATTAGTGACCAATCCCGTTCACGACAACGAGAATTATGGATCGGTCTAGGGAGTTCAACCCTCTATACTCTGATTATTGTGGGCCTTGTCTACTGGCATATTCTGGAATTGCCAGAATTCCTATTGCCATAAGTTCAAGTTTTTAGGAAATGTGTCGCCAGATTGATCTGGAACAATTGGGGTTGGAATTCGATTCAGATTCCTCCACCTATTCATCGACCAAAGTCTAGCGGTCTGGATTCTCTTTGCCTGTACAGGCCATAGATGTTGCTCTAGAGACAGCCTGAAGGCCGATATCTTTGATGTATATTTCTGCCTTGTATGGGGAAAGCTTGAACTAATGAGGAGCCGTTACCCATAACCAACTCAGAATCATGAACTGACAAAAAATTATCAGAATACAAATCAGTATCAGTGGCCGTTTTTATATCTCTATCCCGTGTCAGCAGACATGAATCGTCTTTGGAATGCGTTAGAAAATTTAATTTCCCCAGAGCAATATATGCCTCATGGTCATTGTTACCTTTGGCAGACTCCTTTAGTAGGGCTACATGTCATTAGCGATTTACTGATCGCTCTTGCCTATTTCTCTATTCCAGTGATGTTGCTCTACTTCATCTCTAAACGCAGTGATGTGCCATTTCAGAATATCTTTCTGCTATTTGGAGCATTCATTGTCCTCTGTGGAACGGGACATTTATTAGAAATATGGACCTTGTGGCACCCTGCCTATTGGTTATCGGGTACTGAACAGGCATTGACGGCTTTAGTGTCTTGTTATACGGCGGCTGAGATGGCTACACTGCTTCCCAAATTTTTATCGCTAAAAACACCAGAACAACTAGAAACCGTCAATCAAGCCTTACAACAAGAAATTAAGGAACGACAACGAGCCGAAGTTGAACTCCGTACCCTCAATGATGGCTTAGAAAACCTAGTTCAGGAACGGACTGCTGAATTGCAAAATGCTGCGGAGCGAGAGCAAGCCCTCTCAGGTATTATCCGGCGCATGCGGCAGACTTTAGATATACAAACAATTTTTGCTGATACAACTGAGGAATTAAGGCGGGTTATTGCTTGCGATCGCACCTTGGTCTACCAGTTCAAATCGGATTGGAGTGGCCAATTGGTCGCTGAGTCGGTGAGCCAGCATAGCCCTTCGATCATGGCCCTCAAAGCCAAAAGACCAGGGTCACAAACCGTAGATATTTCCCCGCCATCCGGTCTCAGACAAATCCTTACCCAGACCTATCAGCAAGATTTTGCATTGGGAGACGCCAGTCAGGAAATCAGTTGCCGCATCATTACAGATATCGACGAATTTGGATTTGATGCTTATACCCTTACCGTTCTCAAGCGATTAAAGATCAGATCTTATCTTGTGGTTCCCATTACCGATGGCACTCATCTGTGGGGGCTACTTATGGCAACCCAAGATATCGCCCCATATCAATGGGATCCGTCAGATGTCCAAATCATGACTCAAGTCGGCACCCAATTAGGGGTAGCCGTTCAGCAAGCCGAACTGCTCACCTATGCTCAAAAGCAATCCCAGGCGCTGAAAGCCGCTAAAGAGGAAGCTGAAAGGGCAAATCGTTCAAAAAGTGACTTTCTAAGCCATATGAGTCACGAACTCCGCACCCCCCTCAATGCCATTCTGGGATATGCCCAGCTCATGCAGCGATCTCAACACTTAGGCACCGAGGATACCCAGTACGTCAATACGATTAATCGGAGTGGGAATCACCTATTAACGTTGATTAACGATGTCCTGGAAATGTCTAAAATCGAGGCGGGACAACTCCATCTGAAGCCAGTGAGTTTTGATCTATACAAATTCCTCACTGAATTGGAAGACCTGTTTAGCCTCAAAGCTGCCCACAAACAGCTTCAACTCTCTTTTCATGGTCAAGCCTTGGTCCCTCGATATATCAAGACGGATCAAAGCAAGCTGCGTCAAGTGTTGATTAATATTCTGGGTAATGCCATTAAATTTACACAAACAGGGCAGATTGATTTATATGTTTCTGTAGACGCCCAGACCTTGGCTTTTAGGATCAGCGATACAGGACCGGGCATTGACCCAGCAAGCCTGGATAGACTTTTTTATGCTTTTGAGCAAGGGAACATTGGTCTGCAGTCAAGAGAAGGTACTGGTTTAGGGCTCAGTATTAGCAAGAAATTTGTCCGGTTACTGGGAGGGGATCTCACCGTCGATAGTAAAGAAGGACAAGGCTCTACCTTCATCTTCAACCTTCCCTTAGTTATTGCCGATGAAGTGACGATGGGCAATGACCATGAACCTGCTCTTCAACCTATTGCCTTAGCTCCTGATCAGCCTCAATTTCGCATATTAGTAGTGGATGATGAGCACACGAATCGGCAACCCCTTGTTGAATTTCTGGGTTCGATGGGCTTTTCAGTGCAAGAGGCCACGAATGGTCAAACCGCGATCTCGATCTGGAAAGATTGGCAACCTCACTTGATTTGGATGGATATGCAGATGCCTCAGATGGATGGCTACCAAGCAGCCCAACAGATCAAGGCCACCTCTCAAGGCAAGCACACGATTGTGATCGCATTAACGGCGAGTGTCTTTGAAGAGAACAAACAAAAAGTCTTGGATGCGGGATGTGATGACTTTGTGCGCAAACCTTTTCGGCAAGAAGAAGTGCTGCAAAAAATGGCGGCGCACTTAGGCGTGCAATATCTCTCCGCATCGAGTCATCACCCCCGTCAGGCTCAGGAAAAACGTCGAACGGGCATGGAAAACACTCTCAATCCTGACCGTTTGAGGGTGATGCCCCCAGACTGGATTGAAGAATTTTATCAACGGGCGCAACAGGGGAACGATCGGGTACTGCTGCAACTGATTGAACACATTCCACCCGAACACCAAACCATAGCCAAGGATTTAACGCGTCAAATTGAAAATTACCAATTTGAGAAGCTGGTCCAACTCATTGAACTCCTGAACAACTAAAGTCTTGAAATTAGGCGGTGCCTTCATGATGTCTCTTCCCAATAGTTTAGAAAGTGATGATTCAACTACAGATATGACTGCAGATGCCCCCAACGTGACGACAGAAATCACTAATCCTGAGACGTCTTTACTTCCCAGTGAAATCCTGATCGTGGACGACACGTTCGAAAATTTACGGTTGCTCTCTAATATGCTGTCGATTCAGGGGTATAGCGTTCGCAAGGCGACAGGGGGGAACATGGCCCTAACGTCTGTAGAATCCCGTCAGCCTGATTTAATTTTGTTAGACATTTTGATGCCTGACTTACATGGTTATGAGGTCTGTGTTCAATTAAAAAGAAATCCCAAAACAGCTGCCATCCCAGTGATTTTCCTCAGTGCTTTAGATGACCCTCTAGATAAAGTCAAAGCATTTGAAGTGGGCGGTGTAGACTATTTAACCAAACCCTACCAATTGGAAGAAGTCTTAGTAAGAGTCCACAATCAGCTATCTTTGAAAGACTCTCGAGATAAAATTTTGGCCTTAAATGCCCAACTGCAACGGTGGGTCGCTGACCAAAATCGACAGATCCATAGGGCCAACAGCCGATTTATCGAAACCAGTATCACTGACTCTTTGACTGCACTGCCCAACCGCACCTCACTTTTTACGAGACTGGAGCAATCTCTGTTTCTCGCCACAATGGATGAGTCCTATGTGTTTGCAGTGCTGTATTTAGACTGTGATTGCTTTAGGGAAGTCAACCAAACCTTTGGCTATCAGGTGGGGGATGAACTATTAAAACAGATAGCCATCAGGTTGACAGAGGTTATGCAACCCGATGATATGCTGGCCCGCATTGGCGGAGACGAGTTTGCCCTGCTTCTCAATAAGGTTACGGATCAAGACCAGGTGAAGCAGTTGGCAGATCAAATTCTAACGTCCTTAGAACAACCCTTTCGGATCGAGGATCAGGAGATTTCGATGACGACTAGCATTGGTGTCGAATATGGACAGGCTGATTGTGACTCATCAGCAAGCATTTTGAGGAATGCTGAAATAGCCTTATATCAAGCAAAGGATAAAAGTAAGGGTCACTATAAAATCTATGACCCAGCGATGACGACATAGCGCTGAATCATACATTCAGGTTGCTTAACGGTTATAGACGATTAGTGTGTCTTGTTGGACGCACGGGTGAGTGACTGAGACGGTCTCTGCCTCACACTAGCTTCGAATTTGGGCCACAAAGACGCAAACTTAGAAAAATGAACTTGGATATTGACGCTCTCTTTGAATCAAGTATCCAGTATTCTAGGCAACCAGTAACTGTTGAAAAGCAGGTTGGTCGTGCAAGATCTGAAAATCTGGATCAGTGCTAGCTAGTTCGCGGATAGGGTC
The DNA here is from genome assembly GCA_937941595.1 of uncultured Acaryochloris sp. GTDB lineage: Bacteria > Cyanobacteriota > Cyanobacteriia > Thermosynechococcales > Thermosynechococcaceae > Acaryochloris. The sequence continues at coordinate 9,224 of CALDHF010000342.1, forward strand.
AGGATTAAGGTGAATGGCGTGTTTAAGGCTATCAATGGCTTGAGGAAGCTGGCTACAGTGGGCATGGCAACAGGCTTTGTTATACCAGACTTGATGATCACTGGCATCCAGTTCCAGGGCTTGCTCATGAACCGTAATCGCCTCTCCATAGCGCTGGAGCTGGAGGAGTGCTAATCCTTTAGCGGCCCATAGTTCTGACTCTTTGGCATCAATTTTCAAGGCTTGCTCGAAGGACTGTAAGGCTTGGGGGTAATTTTGGAGTTGATTGAAGGCTAAACCCCGTCGGAACCAGGCTTGATAGAGTTTGGGATCTAGATTGAGGGCTTGATCGTAACTTGCGATCGCATCTTCAAAACACTCTAGCCAGGACAAGGCAATCCCTCGGTCATACCAAACCAGGGACCCTTCAGGATCCTTCTTCAGCGCCTTATCATAGCTCTCAATAGCCTCCTCATAGCGATCGAGCTGAGATAGCAACGTCCCATAAAAATACCAATCTTGAGACGGAACCACACCAATTTTGAGGGCCTGTTCGTAGCTATTTATCGCTTCTTCATATAAACCCAATTGGCAATAGGCCAAAGCCTGATTGTGCCAGCTATCCAGATGGTTGGGACGATGGGCTAACGCTCGGTCAAAACTCCTAATCGCTTCTTGATATCGCTTCAGTTCAACTTGAGTACAGCCTCGCCCAAACCACACCTCATTATTATCCGACCCATGGGCCAGAGCCTGGTCATACTGGGCGAGCTGCGCTTCTAAACTTTCAGAAGAGACGGCATCGATGGAGCGCTGAGGCTGACGAAATAATCTTTGAAAAAATACCACTGCAAAACTTACATCTTTAAAGAGGACGTGACTCGATTGCCGAAAAATGCGATGGCTCACTGCAATAGATTTTGCAGCGTCCCCCAGCCGCTTAACCAACCAGCAAAACTTATAATCATGGGGTGCTAGATCTCCACCTCAGCTTTAAGCCACGGTCTATAAGAGGCAGAGTATCAATCCCCTGCCCGGGATGCTGCACCAGCACTCATGGGACTAGTATGCCCATCTTGAAGCAAGAGTTATAGCTCAAAATAGTTCCGTCTAGCTGCACCTATAGATTGAGGTGCTTTCGTCCAAAATTTCTCGATAGAATGTGTTTTATCAGTTTTTTGAGCGTATCAGACCCCAAGATGCCGCTGATGTCGTCTAGATCACCATTGTCCTAGCAGAATCACCATGAAGACTGACCATTAAGTTATGTGGGCAAGGTGGATCGGGTGGTCAATTCGTTCTAGCCAGGGTTCACCAACGAGATTATTGTATAAAGGCAACAGGCTATCAGTCCGGTGCAATCCTCTGGCCCTGCATCATGGTTGTGAGAGGGCGAAGCGATTCTACACCCAGCAACCGCAAGTGGACTTACCCATGTCTTTAAATGAGGTTTATATCACTGGAGTTGGCAAATTCTTGCCTGGAGAACCGGTTGGCAATCGGCAAATGGTGGACTACATTGGCAGCATCAGTAAACGGAGTTCTGCCCTGGGTTCTGCCATTCTGCGCAAAAATGGGATCAAGCATCGATACTATGCCTTAGAGACCAACGGCGGCTACCGCTATACCAACGCCGCCATGGCCGCCCAAGCCATCCATAGTGCCCTCAAACAGGCCCGCTGCCAACCCGAACAGGTCGATCTGTTAGCCACTAGCACCACCCAAGGGGACTATTTAGTACCCGGGTTCGCCAGTGCGGTCCATGCGGAGTTAGGTATTCCCCCCCTCGCCATTTTTTCATTTCAGAGCGTCTGTGCCAGTAGTATGATGGCCGTCAAAAATGCCTGGCTCAACGTCAAAGTTGGGGAATCCCAGTTAGCGGTGGCCAGCGGCAGTGAATTTGCCAGCCGTTGGTTTCGACCTGCGGTTTATCAGCCTTTCTACGACCAAGATTCGCAGCCCGATCCGCAAATTGAGTTTTTGCGCTGGACGTTATCTGATGGTGCTGGGGCCGTCGTTCTAGAACCTGAGCCCAAACCTGATGGCGTTTCCCTCCGCATTGATTGGGTCCAGTTCAAATCTTTTGCCGACCGGTTTCCGCCCTGTATGTATGCGGGGGCTAAGGGCAATAGCGATGCTGATAATTTGGGATGGGGCCTATACCCCTCTCCCCAAGCCGCCTATGAAGCAGGGGCAATTGCCCTCAAGCAAGACTTCAATATTCTGTATGCCATGTTTCCAGTTTGGGTCGGCTATTACCTAGAGTTACTGGAAAAATACGGCTTGGATCCAGAGACGATTGATTATTTTCTCCCCCATTATTCTTCCCACTCCTTAGGCGAAGAAATGAAACGGCTCTTGCGACGCACGGGAGCCATGATTGCGGAAGAGAAATGGTGCAATAACCTGGAACGCTGTGGCAATACAGGCACTGCTTCCATCTTCATCATGCTGGAAGAGCTGGTCCAGCAACAGTCTCTCCAGCCGGGTCAACGCATATTCTGTTTTGTCCCTGAAAGCGGACGCTGTATTGCGGCCTTTATGCATTTAACAGTGGTGTAATTTCTATGCAAACTCAACCTCGCCAGCCAACAGCCTCAACCCCTCCAGCCTCGACCCAACAGGTGCTGCGCCAGCTGACCATGGTTTGGGCCGACTTTGAAAGTCGGTTACTAAAAGTGCCTATTGTGGATCGGGCCATGCAGCAACAGTTGCGGCTCGCGGACTATCGCACCCTCCTCAGGGATCATTATCAGATCTGGACGGAGGTTCACATGAGGATGATGATGCTTGAAGCAGAACAATCATCATCCTCAAACCCAGCGGACGAGGGACCCTGAAGAAAGGAAGCTGGACACGTCAGATCAACCCAGGCCACGCGAAATGCTTGATCTACATCACGCGTGGGGGTCCGTTTAAAGTCTTGGTTTTTCTTTGGCAGATATTTGGTGACGTCAGAGAGGAATCCCTTGACGTCACG
>CALDHF010000343.1 GCA_937941595.1 uncultured Acaryochloris sp.
CTTGGGTCTTAATCAATATCTGTAAAAAATACTCCCCGCCTTACAGCAGTAATTGTCTAAACGACTGCATCGACAGAGAGCATAGCTATAAAATTTGATGGCATAGAAGCTTAATCACTTTCTAAACCATCAGTTAATCAAAGAATGACTAATTATTGAAAGGTTTGTAAGAACCAGGATTATAACGATCCTGACCACCCACCAGCGAAGGATCGGGATCAGAGATTGTAAAGTTACCTAGATTTGCTTGCAAAGCTTTTTTCTGTGGATCTGTTAAACCGTCAATTGATAAAACTTCCTCCACACTGTTGTAGGGAGCGTTTTGAACCACTTTACCAGCAACAGTTGGATAAAGACCCTTGTATTTCATGAATGCAAGGACATTAGTGTTATTTACATCAATTTTTTGACCAAAGTCTGTTTCTAATTTTGCATCAATAGGATTACGGTAGCTTTCTGCTATCACAATAGTTGGGCTAGATTGCCAGCTTAAGTCCAGCGCATTCACAGGTTGAGACCAACCCATGAAGCTGAGACAAGTTGCCACAGCTAGACCAATTAAACCAAAACGGCGGACAAACGAATGCATATCCTTAAGTACCTCCCTGTCTCAGAGATTTCAACACAGCTCTTAGTAGAGCCTATCATCAACTACAGACTCCAACCCACAAAAAAAATTTGTTAGGGTATTGTTTTCTGAAATTTAGTATTTTCAATAAACCAATATTACTACTGGTTGGTCTCTAAAAACGTTTTGAGTTCAGGAAAAGAACAAGCATATGCTGGCTTGAGATGCTCGTACCCTTTCAACTGCACCGTAAATCGGCGCAGGGGTAAATGCTCACTGTGCCACTGCTGCATATATTGATAGGTACTGGCTCCGACTGCTACATCCATGCCAATTTGCTTCGTGCTGGTCTCTAGGCGAAAAGCCGCATTGACCGTATCTCCTAAAGCCGTATAGTCAGGACGATCACCACTGCCCGTATTCCCAACCATGGCATACCCAGTATTGACCCCCGCCCCGATTTTCAAAGGAAAGGGCAACGGGTAAACCAAATGGAGATGTTGGGTCATTTCATTGAGCATATGCAGTGCCTGGAAAGGCTGCTGTAACTCTTGGCGGCTGACGTTCTTCGTTCCATGCATCCATACGGCCATGACCGCGTCACCAATGTATTTGTCGACCCAACTGCCATTGGCTCGAATAATGTCGCCAGCCTTGCGAAACCAGGTACCCACCACCTCTGACAGCAGACGTTCGTCAAGACTATGGGTCAAACCTGTAAAATTGCGAATATCAACAACAAGTACTGAAATTAGACGCCGAACATGGAGCAATGCGGTCACTGGTGCATCAGGCAAGGCATGAGTCGCTTCTGATAGCAGAACTGCATTGGGGTTATGGAACTCAATGTTGGTCTGCCCAAAAGTGAGTTGGTCACCATGTTGAAGGGCAATGGGGACACTGACCCTGCGTCCATTGACAAAAGAACCATTGTGACTGCCTAAATCAATCAGAAATAGCTCTCCAGAAGCCATAGACTGTAACATTGCATGATTGCGTGACATCCACTGATCGGGGAGGACAATCTCATTATCTGACCCTCTGCCCATTGTCCAATATGAGTTGCCTACTAGAGCTAACTTATAGCTGCCAAATTCGCTGTGGACTTTGAGGTAAGGGTGGCTAGTCTCATCAGATGTGGTGGACAGAGGACTAGATAGCACCTCTGTTGACCCGTCCAATTGTGTATACGAAAGATTCAACTCACTTTTGAGCTGGGTTAACTGTTGTTGTTGTTGCAGGATGATGGCAACAAGCTGCTCATGGGTCAGCCCCGTTAAGGTATGGAAATTGAAGGTAAGAGGTGACTCACTCCCGGGTGGGTTGGACGGTGTTAACCGAGGGAGGTGTTTTTGAGCCTCATGACCTTGATTCCCAGACTTCTCACTCTGGATGTTGCCTGTACCAATCAATGGTGTTTTGTAATCCCTGTCGTAAGTTGATGTTGGCGGTAAAACCAAATTTCTCTTTGGCTTTGACTGTATCTAAACAGCGGCGCGGCTGGCCGTTCGGTTTATCCGTGAGCCAGTTGACGTCACCTTGAAAGTCCATTAGTTGGCAAATTAAGGTGACGAGATCGCGAATGGAGACCTCAGAGTTAGTTCCCAAATTGATGGGATCAGATTCGTTGTAATGTTCCATTGCCATTATGATTCCCCGCGCAGCGTCCTCAGAGTACAAAAACTCGCGAGTGGGCTGACCATCACCCCAAACTTCTATGGATTTAGCCCCTGCTTTTTGGGCTTCATATACCTTTCGGATCAAGGCTGGAATGACATGGGAGCTTTTGGGATTGAAATTATCCTCAGGACCATAAAGATTAACAGGCAATAAATAAACACCGTTAAAGCCATACTGCTGTCGATAGGCTTGCAACTGCACGAGCAAGGCCTTTTTCGCGATGCCATAGGGGGCATTGGTCTCTTCTGGGTAGCCATCCCATAGGGCTTCTTCCATAAAGGGGACAGGCGTGAACTTGGGATAAGCACAAATTGTGCCCACACAGACGAATTTCTCTACGCCTTTTTCGTAGGCAGCATGGATTAATTGGGTGCCCATCATCAAATTGTCATAGAACAACTCGGCAGGTTTGATTTGGTTTAAACCAATTCCCCCGACATGGGCTGCTAAATGGATAATGATATTTTGTCCGTCAACTGCGGTTTGGCAAGCACTCAGAGATCGCAAATCACAGCTTGAGGAGCGAGGGATGGCAATATTATCGAGTTGAGCGCCAGCTTTTAGCAGTTGGTCAATGACTTGGCGGCCTAGGAAACCTGCGCCTCCAGTGACTAGGATTTTTTTGCTGGCAAGGGTGGATGAAGTCATAATTATGTTTTGTCAAATACAGATGTTGACGGACAACCGAATTAATCTGGGAATGCTACGCTAGTAATGCTAGCTTAGATATTCTCAATCTTTAAAAAACTCTATGGAATTGCATGACCAGGCTGACGAGCCTCCTGAACGTAGCTCTGATGTTGTCTCCAGAATTGTTGGGACTGCGATCGCATGTCTGACTCTAGCCATGCCTTTATATGTGACGTCTTATTATTCTTCAACCAGGCGATTGCCACTGTCTCCGAACCTCCCACAGCCTGCCATGATGACAAATCACCCTCGTAGCTAGATATCATTCTCCCAGCGCGGGCGTGTCTAGCTTCACTTCAAATGATTGATCGTCAAGGGTGACGATGTCTCCAGGATTTAGCTGGCGTCCACGACGGATTTCGGTATCGCCGTTAACGGTCACTAGGCCAGAACGGATGAGATGTTTGGCTTGCCCACCTGTTAGGGTTAAACCTTGAAATTTCAAGAACTGGTCGAGCTTCATAAGTAAGGTGATGGGCGTGTAGTTACTCAGCCTAGCTTAGGCAATCTTTACCTGGATGCCAACTTCTCATTTAAGCTTTGCCAGACTCATCAATGATTGAACGAATGCCTTCGATGGACGCGGGGACTGAGCGAGGATCCATAAACATCACCTTACTGCTATCGCTTTGACCAATCGAGGTGCCCATATCCATATAGTTTTGTGCCAAGAGGAATTGCAAGGCCTGTTCTGCTTTCGGGTCTTGCTTCAGTGCTTGCGAGACAATATTTAAGGCTTCTGATGTCGCATGGGCTCTCAAGACCCGATCTTGGCGATCACCTTGGGCTCTCAGCACAATAGATTGCTGCTCTGCTTCTGCGGCCAAAATAGCAGATTTCTTACGGGCTTCAGCACTCAAGACCTGGGCTTCGGCGGCGCCACGAGCTGAGTTGACGGCCGCTTCTCTTTCACCTTCGGATGTCAGAATCGCAGCCCGTTTCTGGCGTTCAGCGGCCATTTGCAATTCCATAGAATCTTGAACGGCTTTGGAGGGCGTGATATCTCGTAACTCCACTCGAGTCACTTTCACTCCCCAGGGATCAGTGGCACTATCAAGTTCTTGCAACAAGATTTCGCTAATTTGGCTGCGAGCTGTAAAGGTTTCATCTAATTCCAACTTACCCATCTCAGCCCGAATTTGGGTTTGCACAAGATTGACCATCGCCGAGGCAAGATTTTGGACCTTGTAATAAGCCTTTTCCATGTCGATTATTTGCCAATAAACAACGGCATCAACCGTAATGGCAACGTTATCGCAGGTAATGCAAGACTGGGGGGCAATATCTAGCACTTTTAGTCTTAAAGTATCCTTGTAAACAACTTTGTCTATGACAGGAACGATAAAATTCAAGCCAGGATCCA
>CALDHF010000344.1 GCA_937941595.1 uncultured Acaryochloris sp.
CTTGAGTCTCTTTGACTAAGTGGGTTGTATCCGGCAAACTCACTTCCAGGGCAATCCAGCCGCCGCCACAAGCGATGCCCGTGATGCCCAGAGCCATGGCCAACCGTTTTAGCGGTCGCCAGCGGGAAGAGACATTTTTTCTGGAGGCTGGGGATTTCGAAGTAGGGGCAAGGGGCTGAGCCACTGTTGCCTTAACAGTCTGGGGCGGTGTTAAGGCAAGTTGACGTTCAGGACGCTGAGCTGAGGTGGGACGGGATCGGCGTTTCGATTTGTGCCGCTTGGCCTGTTTTTTTTGCTTTTCCTGGAGTTTTCGCTGCCGCTTTTTATCTTTTAATTTTTTGCGCAGACTATCTGTAGACTCTGGAATTGGCTCTAGATAAGCAGGTTGCCCCTTGTTCCCCGCAATCCGTGCAGGGGAACGATGGACTATTTTTGAGGTGCTTTTATCAGCGGAAGGACGGATATCTGAAATTTGTTTAACCACGAACCGCCCCTCAATATTTCTGTAATACTGGTCTGCTCAGCGTTGAGCCAACTCGACCAACGCAACTTGGGACTTAATTTAGCGCAATGTCGTCAAATAATCTATGTTCTAGGCAAAATTTCAAGCTTACTTAAGCTTGAGCGCGTATGATGCCGACTGGGAGATTTATTCAGCGCCTTGGATCAGTCAATCGAGATAGCATTGATCCTGGAGCGCAGTCTCTACAGAGATAGACTCAGTCATGATCGGTGAATATCCCTCTGGATAATGATAATGCTTCCCTTCCCCTGTTCCTCTTGCGGCGGAATCCTATGACCCACCTATTGAAGCAAATCGGAGGTGCGATCGCATTCTATACTCGGATGCCCCTTCCTCAAACTTGGACCTTGGACTTTGAACGCATTGCTCCCTGGGCACCTTTAATCGGCTTAGGGCTAGGGGCCAGCTTAGGGCTTCTAGACTACGGCTTAGCTCAATGGCAGATGCCTGTGCTCACTCGGAGCGCCCTCACCGTCAGTTTATGGGTAGGGGCTACAGGTGGCTTACATCTGGACGGCGTCATTGATACCGCTGACGGTTTAGCTGTGATGGATCCAGAACAACGCCTTTCCGTGATGTCTGATAGTCGAGCAGGGGCCTTCGGGGTGATGGCAGGGAGCATTGTTGTCTTACTCAAAGTCTGTGCCTTAAGCGATCTGTCTATCTCTCATGTTTGGGCCATCATCACCGCTATGGTCTGGGGACGAATTGCTCAGGTGATTGCCATTGCGGCTTATCCATATCTGAAGCCAGAAGGGAAAGGGGCTTTTCATACAGATAGTTTTCAGATACCTAGAGATCTATGGCCTGCCCTTCTCCCTATCCTTCTGATTGCCATGGGCCAATGTTTTTGGCACCCCTTAGCTTGGTCCACCGTAATTTGGGGCATTCTAGGAGGAAGTAGTGTGGCAGTCGGGGTTAGCTACTGGTTCTATCGCCAATTTCAAGGGATGACTGGTGATGTCTACGGTGCCATCGTAGAATGGACTGAAGCATTAATCCTATGCTGCTTAACACTGACGTAACGGCAGCTTTTATCAAATTTACATCTGCCAGCGTGAGCATAATCGAAACTCCACGCTATAATGCTTCTCAACAGAAGCTTTTTCGACAACAGTATGTCTAGATTCTTCATGTTCAACCTTCTTTAAAGAAGCTAAACATGCCAGTTTCTATTTGGTTTTCCTTATACTGTATGATGCGAGGATAAGCCGGAATAGCGGTTTCGCCACCCGATTGGGGTTTAATCCTATGGGTGTCGCAAAACTTTTTGTCAGGATTCTCACCACTTCTATCTCTGGAATAGCAAGAATCGCCTTGATCTTGCGGGAAGATCTAAAATCTTTTCAATAAATCTTTCCATTTTCTGGTAGCAAATCTACGATCAGTTTCCAATACACATTTGACGCAGACTATCTCAGAATTTTGAACGAACAAGACCCAAAATTGCTTTTTTATTTATACGAGTTAAGCCTCAGACATGACAGGTGTTGTCTGTTGGCTCAGTTTCTTTGAGGAATTTGAATGCCCAAGCAAATCGTAATTGCCGAGCAGCATCGGATTGCTGCCGTTTTTTCAGAAGACCAAATCCAAGAACTCATCGTTGCTACAGGTAGCCATCAAGTCGGGGATATCTATCTTGGTATTGTCGAAAACGTACTCCCCGGAATTGATGCTGCTTTTGTCAATATTGGTGATGCCGAGCGCAATGGGTTTATCCATGTCAGCGATCTCGGCCCTGTTCGCCTCAAACGCAATTCGGGTGCGATTACCGAGCTATTAACACCTCAACAAAAGGTGTTAGTTCAAATCATGAAAGAGCCGACCGGAACCAAAGGTCCTCGACTAACCGGCAATGTTTCTTTACCCGGAAGATATTTGGTTTTGATGCCCTCAGGACGAGGGGTGAATTTATCCCGTCGTATTCGAGCGGAAGATGAACGCAGTCGTTTGCGAGCCTTAGGGATTTTAATCAAGCCTGCAGGGATGGGACTGCTGGTTCGGACCGAAGCCGAAGGGGTTGATGAAGAAGCCATCATTGAAGATTTAGAACTGTTGCAACGTCAATGGGAAAGCGTTCAACAACAGGCAGCTTCCAACCGCGCCCCTGCCTTGCTAGATCGCGATACTGACTTTATTCAGCGGGTATTGCGAGATGTCTATAGTGACAACGTTAATCGCATCGTCGTTGATTCCGCCCCGGGTCTGAAACGGGTCAAACAAAATCTTGTTAATTGGAATAATACGAATAAGTTGCCCCAAGGGGTGCTGGTGGATCAGCATCGAGAACCCGCCTCTATCCTTGAATATTTCCGGGTCAATGCTGCCATTCGAGAGGCTTTAAAACCTCGGGTAGATCTGCCTTCTGGTGGCTATATCATTATTGAAAAAACCGAGGCGCTTACGGTTGTCGACGTCAACTCTGGGTCGTTTACGCGCTCTGCTACGGCTCGGGAAACAGTGTTGTGGACGAACTGTGAAGCTGCAGTTGAGATTGCTCGCCAGCTCCGCCTCCGTAACATTGCGGGTGTGATTATCATTGACTTTATCGATATGGATGCCCGGCGCGATCAGCTGCAAGTCCTAGAACATTTCAATAAGGCGTTGAAGGCAGATAAAGCCCGTCCCCAAATTGCCCAATTGACGGAATTAGGCTTAGTCGAACTAACGCGGAAGCGCCAAGGCCAAAATATCTATGAGCTATTTGGTGCCCCTTGTCCTGCCTGTGGAGGGTTAGGACACTTGGTCCATCTACCTGGTGAAGCTGCCCCAGCTGTGGATGATATGGACTGGTCTCGTCGGACTGAATCGACCAGTGTGAGGGTTCCCCGCCCTAGTATTTCAGCCGGCTCAGGTCACCAACGATCTTTAGATCCGTCCGAAGATCTACAAGAATTAGATTTAACGAATCATCCTAGCTACCAAGAGAGAGGCAATCGTCGCCGTCGTCGTCGCTCTCGTTTAGGGGAGAGTCTATCCCGAGAATCTTTGAGTCCTCGTCTTCGCCAAAGCTCCGGTGCAGATGCCAAGCCGGTTAAAAGTACTCCTAACAATGAAGCCAATGGCCTAGTCAAAAGTGGTGGGAGTGATCGCGATCGCACCCGGTCCAGCCGGACCAGTAGTAGTCCGCGACAACGTCAAGAAACACCGCCAGAAGTCATTTCAGTGACGATGACACCTGAAGAACAGGATATTTATGCCTTCATGGGTATTTCTCCGACGGTGCTGTTCCCAGGGGAAATCAAAAAGCCGAAATCGGCTATTGTCGAAATTTTATCTCCGGGTGATGCGCCTGCAAAGAAGATCTTAGTCAAAGCTGGATCGACAGAAGAGTCTACTGAGAGTCCAGTTGATGATCAGCTTGTGGAGAGTTCAGCGGAGCATGAACCCACTGAGGTGGAGGTGACTATCTCGAAGAAAGTGGTGATCGATTTACCAACGCTAGCAGTGACAGAACCAGAAGTAACGGAGCCCGAGGTGACGGTCGTCACTCCCGAGCCCGAGGTTTCAGTGTCAGAACCAGAAGAAGAGAAACCAGCTAAAAAGACCCGCGCAGGGAGTGGAACCCGACGCCGACGCCGTCGATCCTCAGCGGCATCAGCCAAACAACTGTCCTTACAGTCGGATGAAGATGCCTGAACCACTAGCAGACGGTTATAGATTATAAGGTCTCCTGAAACAGGTGTTGGACCCGTTGCCAAGCGTGGGCGGCGGCTTCGGGTTGATAGCTTGCCCGCTGGTCGCAACAGAAGCCATGACCAGCAGGATAAGTAAAGATCTGATGTCGAATCTGGTGAGTCGATAAAGCTGTCTTGATCTGTTCGACTTCTATGGCAGTAATGAGGGCATCTTCGGTGCCAAAGAAGGTATATACAACTCCCTGGATGTGAGGTGTAAGACTGAGAGTGGCATTGCCACCACCGGGTGTCATGGTGGCAATGCCAGCGCCATAGAAAGATGCGGTAGCCTTAATCTCTGGCAACGTGGCTGCCAGATAAGCGACATGCCCCCCGAAACAAAAGCCGATAGTGCCAAAGGCGTCTGTAACATTGGGCCGTTGCTTTAAATAGGAGAGGGTGGCCTGGACGTCGCTGAGTAGCTCAGTCGCAGTGGTGAGATTTTTGTAGCTTCTGCCTTGTTCTAGTTCATTAGGGGTATAGCCCACCTCAAATCCTGGGGCTTGGCGCTGATAGAGAGCGGGGGCAATCGCGACATATCCTAATTGAGCAATGTGTTCTGTGACTTCCCGAATATGAGCATTGACCCCAAACACTTCTTGGAAAACGATCACCCCTGGCCATCTCCCCTCCTGAGGTTGAGCTAGGTAAGCCTCGATTTGGAGTGAGCCATTGGTCACTTTCACGGTTTTTGTTTGCACGTCTATCATGGTTCTCCCCAAAAATCACTTCATGTCTAGTGTCCGGAAGGATTTGCTTTTTTGAAAGCGGTAAGACTGATCTGAACACTGGAATTGAGTTGGCTTCATAAGCTGGTTTTATGAAGATAGATTCAACCCTAAATCTGTCAATGGTTCTCTTGAACTCATATGATAGAAGGATTGCTGCTTTATCTATACCCTTGGCCTATGATGGTCCAGTTCACTATTCAGCCTGATAGCGAGATTCCAGCGTCAACGCAGTTGTTTAATCAGGTTTGCTTTGCGATCGCATCCCGGCAATTTGCACCTGGCTATCGCTTGCCCAGTACCCGCCAGCTTGCCATGCAGACGGGATTGCATCGCAATACCATTAGCAAAGTGTATGAGCGGCTAGAGACGGCTGGATTTGTAGAAGCCCAAGTGGGCTCCGGTATCTATGTCCGCGCCTTAGGTCAAGAGTCCCTGCCGATTACTGAAGAAGAGACCTCGACCCCTGTGCCCGAACTGATTGAGCAGAGTCTCGACGGTTTTTTACAGCGGGGCTATACCCTTAAACAGGTTGAGGAACTCTTTCTTAATGCAATTACGGAACGATTGCGAGCTAGCACCAACGTGATCGTCACTGTCCCTAAGCATGATCTGGGGGCTGGGGAAATTACGGTCCAGGAGCTTCAGCAAGCGCTATCTATTCCGATTCAGTTAGTGGCTTTAGAAGAACTGGCGACCGATCTGAAGACAAGAAGTGCGGCCACGGTATTGACGGTTCGTTATTTCGCGACGCAAGCAGAAGAAATCTTGGAGGCTGTTCAAGCCAAGCACAAGGACCCAAAAGCTTTCCGCATCATCCCCATTGATATTTATGACTATTCAGAAGAGCTAGAACTGATTAAATCGTTGCCCGGTGGCAGTCGTTTAGGATTGGTCAGTCTCAGCTCGGGGACGTTAGGGGTAGCGGAAGTGATGATTTATAGTTTCCGGGGGGAAGATATTTACGTGATGAGTGCAGAATGTAAAGACACTTACAAATTAAATGCAGTCATTCGTCATGCTCAAACCATCATTAGTGATCAGGCTAGTTGCGAGACCTTGAAAGCTGCGGTGATGGCGGCTGAACCGGATTTAATTCGGCTTCCAAAAATTGTCTGCTGTCGCAACTATATCGATCCACAATCGATAGAATTATTACAGCGAGAATTGGGCATTGAAGATACTGCTGAGTAATGTCTCTCGCTCTTTTCGTCTATGTCTTGAAGACAGTCTTGCCAGCCTTCTTGATCCATTCCATTTGGATGGCCCATGTTGACGGTGCATCCTTTAAGCAGGATAGAGGCGCAAAGACGTAGGATATAGAAGTCAAGGGTTTTATTCTCATCGGTGTAAAAGTTTGCAAATATTGCTAAACCAACTCCAATTCAGGGAAACGACCAAGATCACAATTGCATTGTTAGAGAAATAAGCCATGAATGTCAGCCTGAGTCTGGCCCTAAATGATGATCATCTAGACGCCTCCCAAGAAACCCAGCAGCGCCAATTGTCCATTGCAGTCTCTGCCACTGGGTTTGCGGGTGATACGCGGCATGCTCCGTTGAACTTGTGTTTGATTCTGGATCATAGTGGGTCTATGTCAGGGCGGCCGTTGATGACGGTGAAAGAAGCAGCCCAAAGTTTAGTCGATCGCCTTAGTCCTGGCGATCGCATTTCCGTAGTGGCCTTTGATCACCATGCGAAGGTGCTAATTCCCAATCAAAAGGTTGATGATCCTGAACAAATTAAAGCGTTGATCCAAAGATTAGAGCCGAAAGGCGGTACAGCCATTGATGATGGCATGAAACTCGGTATTGAAGAGTTAGCGGTGGGCAAACAAGGCACGGTTTCCCAAGCATTTTTACTCACGGATGGTGAAAATGAGCATGGTGATAATAAGCGATGCCAGCAATTTGCAGAATTAGC
>CALDHF010000345.1 GCA_937941595.1 uncultured Acaryochloris sp.
GCAATTTCGTTAACCCAAACTTGGCCATCACTGGTTTGAAATAATTCAATACCAAAGATACCGACAACATCTAGGTGTTCGAGGATTTGAGTGGCGATCGTACCAATGCTTTGCTGAATAGCTGACGGCAGTGGAACTGGAGCCATAGCCCAGTGACAGATTTGATGCTGTTGATAAGTTTCAACAATGGGGAAAAGCGAAATATTACCTGTCGAGGAACGGGCTGCCATAATGGCCAGCTCTCGTTCGAAAGGGACAAAAGCTTCTACCATAAAGGTTTCAGCCCTATCGGCTTGGGTGGAAGCTGGTTGCCAAAAGCGTTCAAGGTCATTTGCATTCTGGCAAATAAAGGTGCCTTGTCCGTCATAGCCATGGCGACGTGCCTTAATCACAATCGGGAAATCTAACTGTGAAGGAAGTTGACTGGATTCGAGTTTGGCAAACTTGGGTACGGGTAACCCTAAAGAGGTCAGAAAAGTCCGTTGCTCATATTTATCTAGTAAGGGGGCCAGACTGGATAAGCTTGGGCGAAAACAGACGCCTTGTTCGGCCAGCTTCCCTAAAGCCTGAACATCGACGAACTCATTCTCGAAGGTGATAACTTGGCACTGTTGTGCTAATTGTGCGGTTGCTAGGGCATCTGCAACGGGGGCAAGCACGCTGTTTGGTCTAAGTTGTTGTGATTGAGAATTGCTCAGAGCTGGATCAGACGCATTGGGCGTTTGAATAATGAGATCTAACCCTAAGGATTGAGCGGCCGCCGTCAGCATCCATGCCAGCTGCCCCCCTCCAAGAACACCAATGATTTGGATGGGTGATGGGGGTGAAGAGGAGACTGGATGGGTTGCGATCGCAAAATCAGACATAGACTTCTTATTCTTGAATATCCTCTTCTGACAAAGGTTCTGACTCTTCTGGCAGGGGTTCTGGATCCGCAGATTCTGCTTCAGAAATGCGTTCGGTATTGCCGGCAGAAACCCAACCTTCGACGGCATCGGTTTCGGTATCAGTTTTGATCTTCTGCCATTTTTGGTCAGGAGAAAGCTCCATAACCATGACTGGTTCCTCGTATTCTAGGACCTTGAGAACTTCAGACTCGGTTGATCGTTCTTTACGCAGGAATAAACCATCTGCATAAATGACAACGGCCTGATAGGGCTGAGGTTTTGCAGGAGATTTCTTTGCCTTGTCATCATTGGCAAACTTTGGTCGTACCGGAATTTGGGAGAAGCGGTTGAGGTACAAATACCCCGCACCGCCAACGGCTCCGCCTACGATCATCAAACCCAGGATGACGCCAATTAAGAGTTGGGCTAGCTGAGACGGTTTCATACAGGCATCAAGATGGCAAAGTAAATCAATTTATATATGCAGGGAACAATGTATCGCGATTCCAGCCGCGGAAATCGGATCAGCTCGTCAATCGCAGGTTTAGTCCGGTTGTTGAAGCTGCCGCTGAATACGCAAACTTAGTGTACTATGCTTGGACGCTAGCCGAGCTTTCCCCGATGCTGCCCAATCCTGGAGAAATTCTACCTGTTCTTGCGCTGTTCGAGCTAACGGGACGATTTGACTGGCAGCTTCTAAGATGTCATCCGTTGTAAAATCCCGATTTTGACTAAACCCTAAGTGCATAGCTTCAATAATGCTTTGCTCTAGTTCTGCCCCAGAGAAATCGGGGGTCTCATAGGCTAGCCGCTGCAATTCATAGCGCTCTAAATTGTGGGGCCGCAATCGGGATAAATGGACAGAAAAAATATCTTGTCGTTCTTCAGTCGTGGGCAATCCTACAAAGAAAATCTCATCGAAACGACCTTTTCGGAGCATTTCTGGGGGCAGGGCCTGGATATTATTCGCGGTGGCCACGACAAACACAGGTGATTTTTTCTCTGCTAACCAGGTAATAAAAGTACCAAAGACCCGACTGGTAGTTCCTGAATCGCCGCGGCCATCAAACCCCGCAAAGGCCTTGTCAATTTCGTCGATCCAGAGGATGCAAGGTGCCAAGGCTTCTGACAACTGAATCATTTGGCGGGTACGGGACTCTGATTCTCCCACAAGGCCCGCAAATAGACGGCCCACATCTAACCGCAGCAAGGGTAGGTGCCAATGGTGGGCAATGGCTTTGGCCGTCAAGGATTTTCCGGTGCCTTGAATACCCACCAGTAAGAGACCTCTAGGATGGGGAATTCCGTACTGTCGGGCTTTTTCGGAAAAAGCTCCCCCACGGCGCAATAGCCAATCTTTGAGGTTATCTAACCCACCAATATCGGAGATGTTCTCTTGAGCCGGATAGAAGTCTAGGATTTGAGTTTGACGAATAGTTTGGCGTTTTTCTTCCAGAATCAGGTCGACATCGTCTGCATTGAGGTGGCCATGGGTTGCGATCGCACGGGACAATACCCGCCGAATGCGATCCATGGTTAATCCCTGACAAGAACGGGCTAACTCGTCTAACTCTTTTCCTGTCAACGGATAAGAGGTTGCCACCAGTAGCCGCTCTACCTCAGACCGGATATCGTCCAAAGTAGGTAGGGGGAAATCTATAACATGGATCGCCTCACTCAAATCACTCGGAATCGCCAGCTCACTAGCGATTAGCACTATATTTTTGGGCTGAGACTTTAACAAACGGGCTAAATTTCGCAATTTGCGAGAGATAGCCACATCGTCTAAAAAACGATTAAAGTCCCGGAGGACAAAAAGTGCCGGAGCAGACGCAGGGAGTTGCTCAATCAATTCCAAGGCCTGCAAGGGATTACGCTGACCAAAACCCGCATCAGTCGGGTTACCTTGATAGCCGTCAACAAAATCCCAAATATAGACGGCCCGGTTGCCCTGAGATTTCGCTGAGTCAGCAATAACGGTTTCTATCCGTTCTTCTTCTTGAGTCGGAATATAAATTAGAGGGTATCGAGCCCTCAACAGCAACTCAAACTCATGACTAAAACTCATGGGATTAACCGTAAAAGGATGGATATCAAGCCAAATCAGCAGTTGTGATGATGGGCACCACAGATTATGAAGGAACATCTTGGCCTTCGCTTGCCAATTTTACCTGGGTGTTGGAAAGTATGGCATGTCTTAAGTGAGTTGAAGAAGTATATTAAACCTCCGGGTACACTAGAAGGTCGAGAACCATGTAGGTTTACATACTAAGGGTATGCCTAATTTGCTGGGGGTTACGGACAAAAAAACGCATCGTCTGATTAGCAATAGTTCTATCATCACGCGCACAACAGCACATTCAGGTGAAAGTATAGTGTCCATCATCCAAGCAGAGCGTTTGGAAGCTAAGGGATTGCTAAATGACCAATCTTCTTCCCTGCAAATCCAAGGAAAATGCTTTAGACCAGGTCCAGCTTTTAGCAAGCAATTACGGGAAATAGCCATAGAGTTTTGTGAAGAGGCTCGTTCCCAAGGGCGTCAATATATATTAATTGAATTCCCTACGTACCTGATGGCATGGCTGCGCATTCAGGGGCAAACGCCTACCCAACCCTTAAATCCTGGGGATGCAGAGACACTGTCTCCAGCCCTGTTCATACCTAAGGAAACTTCAGATCCTCAACCCCTCCCTAGACAAACGGTGGAATCGGCAACTCCTACCCTGTCCGAGGAGCACAACCTTCTAACACCCGACGGCAGTGGTATTAACAGAGATTTTCTTGATCAGTGCAAAGCAGAACTAGCCAATCATATCGGTCCGATGGCTCATTTCATTACTGAGCAAACCCTCAATAAATCTCCTCGACTCACGCGCCAGCAACTGATTGAAGCCCTGGCGATTCATATCCCTGATGCCAGTACCGCTAATTCCTTTCGACAAGCCTTTCAACTTCCATCCACAGAATAGAGGGCTGTAGACCGTCGTTATGCATGGTGGACTGGGAATGACATCTGCAGCCTCAATAACCACCCCATTCAACAGAGCCTTAAACTTCTCCATTCCCACACCGTCAACCGTGCATCAGGAGAATGGTGGATAGGTAACTAAGTCTTGCCACCCAGCAATCCCTCATTCCCTAGCTCATCCAAAATCGATACTGAAATCGATCATGCCCCCATCGATATTTTGTTGTGATACCAATTTCGTGTGGGAATGAACTAATTGATTCGAACAATTGACGTATTTGCAGCACTTTCGCAGATAAATACAGGTCATCTTGTTAGGTAATTCATATGACGTCCGCTCCAGCTCAAATTCAGCAAATCAGGACTCACTCGGCATCATATTGACGGAACGTCTGGGATTACAGCTGCCAGCAAGACTAAATTTCAATCGTAAAACTTGCTCAAAAGCCATCATCATTTTTATCAAGAGTTCATGCTTTTACAGACTTAAATCAGCATAAATTAAAGCTACTATTGAGACTTTAATCCTACAATCAATCATCATAAAACAATTCTTATTCCTGTATATCCATTTACACTATTTTTGGCTTTACAATCTCTATCCATTCTTCAATAACTTCATATAAAAGTACGTTCGCCTTCCATATTAGGCATCAGAAATCGTTTTATCTCTGTATCCTCATCAATGACTAATCGCTCTATGCACATGGGCATACAACCTATTAGATAGATAAATAGGTCTAGAAAAAAAGTACTATTCTTAACAGCGCATGACTTATAAATACTACAAATGTTCCACATATAATTCCCGGAACTAAATTATTTTAAAAGCCATCATCTATCACTGAAAACCATTTTTTTGGTGACCTAAATGATAACACCCTCATATCGATTAAAATCCTCAACGGCTTTGCTTTTAAACTTAAGTCTTTCAACAGTTCTGATCAGCCCTTTTCTAGCCCATCGCCCTGC
>CALDHF010000346.1 GCA_937941595.1 uncultured Acaryochloris sp.
TAACAGGAACCCCAGGATATGCCCCTCCCGAACAACTTCAAGGCCAGGTCGAAGCAGCGAGCGACCTCCATAGTTTAGCGGTTACAGGATTGCGCCTACTCACTGGGCATCTAACCCAGGAAGACCCAGATCCTTTCGCTAATCCTCAACAACGTCATCAAGTTTGGCATCGTCTCAAAATCGGCGTCAGCCCTGAACTTGCTCAGATTTTTGATAGCCTGCTCCAAGCTGATATCCGCCAGCGATATCAGTCAGCTATTGAAGTATGGCAGGCCCTAAGTCCAAATTCTACCCAGTCTAGTGAGGAACAATCTTTAATTCAGTCATCCTTGTCATCCCCCCTGCAAACTTCGATGACAGCATCAATCCCCAACATTATTCTTAAGAGCGATGTTGGGGCAAACTATACTTACCTAGAAGAATTGTTGACTCGACAGAACTACGCCGCCGCAGATCAAGAGACTTGGGAGCTCATGCTTAACATCACAGGTATGACTCACAACAATGAACTCAATATTCAAGTCCTTCAACACTTTCCTACCCAAGACTTACAGACCCTAGATCAACTCTGGACAGAATTCAGTGGCGGTCACTTTGGTTTCTCTGTTCAAAAGCAAATCTATCAAAGATTAGGGGGAAGCCGGACATTAGATTATGCCGTCTGGCAAACCTTTGGTAAACAAGTAGGCTGGTTTGGGGACGAAAAATGGCATCACTATGCAGATTTGAAATTTGTACAAAATGCGCCCATTGGCCATCTTCCTGCCTGTTTTGTTGATCCTCTCAACCGCAAAGGAATTGACCGTGGCGTCAGTGGATGGTGGCGATTGGGTTTTGTCTCTCTCATGCATCGATTAGCATCTATAGATCGTGGTTTCACCGATGAAGCCAAGACTAAGTGAGACCCAATTAGCCAGAGCATACAGTCCCAATTCCAACTAATTCAGACGCATAATTAGACCTTATTTAAATGCAGCCAAGCTCGATCAAAGCTGAACAAATTAAGTATAGTTTTTAGAGTATGAGCCGCCCACCATTGCATATTATCTCTCGACGTTGGAAAATTAGAGAAGGTCCGATTTTTATTCCTATATTTTTTCCGTTTTATAACCTGTTACTACCCCATTTCATTCAATAAACTCTGAATATCGCATTTCTTGGGTGCTCTTTTTAATGGTCAAGGATTGGCTTAAATAAATTTGAGGTTTTTCACTGATGACACATTCTTCTTCTCCTTACGAAATCAATACTGCTGATCAGGAAGATTATCTTCAAGAAGACAACCAACCCTTAGCTAATAGAGTTTACTTAGGAGATGTGGATGATGAGTCAACTTCAACTCTATCTAGCAGTTGGGATGAACTAACCCACTCTCCTGAGCCTCACCCTGATCCCTTGGCAGAGACAACTTCAGGCTCAGACGGTCCACCCTCATTAGAACCTCATACCCAAGACCTTCATACTTATGAGACATCTATAGCATCTGATGCGGAACAACAGTTCTCCACAATCAATTCCTCTGATGACGCAACGACAAGCACCCAACAGTCTACAAAAACTAATCATCAGAGTTCGGATCAGCCATCAGCCATTCATTTTCAAGCCAGGGTAATGTCCTGGGCTTTGGCAATGAGCATGTTGCCTGTGCTGGCAGTAGGAACCGTCACTTACTTCAGTGGACAATCCGTTCAACAGCAAATCACGCAAACACAACAAACTGGGGAGCAAGCACAGAGCCAAACTGCCCTCACCATTCAACAACAATTACCAACACTGCTTATCGGAACAGGCTTAACCGCAATTCTAGCGGGTGCGATCGCAGCCTGGTTAGCTCACCGAGCAACAGCACCCGTCTTAAAAGCAGCACAGATATCCAGTCAGATGTTGGATAAACTCCATCCAGAAGCCGATCACAGTGAACAAGATCCTGATGCCCTGGTCCAACTTGAACGCAATATTCAGATCATCGAAACTAAACTTCCCGCACTACTGGGACAGCAGGATGCTGAGATTGAGCAGCTCCAGATGCTCAAATATATTACAAACAAAATTCGTACCTCCTTAAATACAGACGATATTCTCAACACCACTGTTGAGGAAACTCGCCGACTTCTAAAAACAGATCGCGTCATTGTTTATGGATTCGATGAAAATTGGTATGGCACAGTCATCGCTGAATCTGTGATTCCAGGTCTCCCCAAAGCACTATGGGCAGAAATTCGAGATCCTTGTTTTGCCGAACACTATGTAGACAAATATCAAGCAGGACGAGTGCTCGCCATCAACAATGTCTACAAAGCGGGTCTCACCGACTGTCATTTATCTCAATTGGAGCCCTTCCAGGTCAAGGCGAATTTAGTTGTTCCTATCCTACGAGAAGAGCAGTTGTTCGGATTATTGATTGCCCATCAATGTTCCCAAACTCGTGAATGGCAGCAAGTCGATATTGACTTCTTCTCTCAAGTTGCATCCCAGCTAGGGTTTGCCCTTGATCACGCCCGTCTACTCACTCAGGTTGAGCAAGTTAACCTAACCACTGTCAACCAATCACAACAGGCTCTTCGAGAATTTGAAGCCCTACAACAGGGACTCTTGCAGCTATCAGTAGATAGTGATGGAGTCGTCGATTTGTTGACGACCGACGCGAACCTAGCAATTACCAATACTCAGAACCAAATGCATGCAATTACGGCAGCGGCAGACCAGCTTCATCTGATTCTGAATGAAATCGTCCAAATCCAGCAGCACGCCCAGTCAGCCACTTATGGAGGTCAGGCCGTCATGGCTGAAACAGTCAATCACTTACAAGAATTGAACCAGGTCGTTACTGACGTGGGCAGTATCATTCAACCCCTGCAACAACCCACCCAACAGCTCGGCGAACTCATCGACTTGATGGGGCATATCGTCTCCCAAGTGCAGTTACAAGCCATGAATGCAGCGTTGGAAGCAGCAAGGACAGGCACTGTTGGCCAAGCATTCGCAGAAATTGCCGAAAAAGTGCATGGGCTAACTCGGCAATTAGATGCCACTCTTACTGATATAAAACCCTTAGTTAACCATATCCAAACCGCGGCTCAATCAGCGACAGCTGGTGTTGCTACTGGAAGAAATACCATTGCCACAGATACTCAATTGCTCAGCAATGCTCAGGAGAAATTAGATGATTTAGATAGTTTGCATCAACGTTTTCTCGAACTCACTCAGCAGATGACTACTGTCACCACAAACCAAGTTAATTTATCGACCTCAAACCACCAGACCTTAGATCATCTGGCTAGAACAACTCTAGACGCAACTGAGAAATCTTCCCAGATTTCAGATGTAGTGCGCGATTTAATCACTTCGGTCACATTAGAATCTAGCCATGAAGAAGAGTCCATGTCCTAAACCTATCTCATAGGAAGTCTGCCCTTAGATACATTGTGTCAATCCAGCTCTAAGCCGAATTTAAAAATTTTTTGGGATACTTTATGTATCCTATTTAGAAATTCATGTTCAATATAAGGAAGCCAGAGATGGCTAATGCAACGCCACTGCGCGATCCTGCCTACCAGTTGTTTATTCAAGAATCGTTAGAGCTTTTACTGCAAATCGATACAACCCTACAAGAAGTCCTCCAAATTCCTAGTAAAACGTCTATGGATTTTTTGCTGGACATGACTCAGACTCTAAATGAGGGAGCACAGTCGTTTAATCTAACGAACCTATATCGGTCTGTCCAGACTTTTGAAGGCTTAATGGTCAATTTCCAGCAAGACCCGCTGGGTGTTACACCAGATGAGATTGAAACCCTCAAACAAGCCTATAAAGATATGCAAACGGCTTTAGTTACGTATATTCCAGGATCCACAGAACAGCAATCTCTACCAGCCTCTGATGCTGAACCCCCTGAATTAACACCCCCTAGACCTCTTCTAGCTCTACCAGAGCAATCGGACAACAGTGAGAATGATGTCACCACGTTAATTTTGACCACTGATGTCGCCGAAAGTTTGGAACAGCTGCATCAGGTTTTGATAAATCCCCAGGTCTATGATCTAGCAGAGGAATTACGAACTCATACAGAAGCGCTCTTGGGATGGGGAGAAGTTCTAGAGCTGAATGAGTTTGTCACCATCGCCCAATCTACTTTGACAATGCTAGATAGCAATCCCCAAGCTTCTATTTCGATTGGTCAGCTCTCGTTAGCAGGATTTCAATCAGCTTATAAAACAGCTTTGCAAGATCAGCAAACTTCTCCACAAACCGTCTCATCACCCCGGTCCGATGAAATCGTTACCCCTAGATCCTCTCAACTGACAACGGGTGAGGTTGTCGCTGAGACTCCAACAGCCGAATCGTTATCTTCTTTGGACGAGGTTACCCTCAATACCACTTTGTTATTTGTATGGCAGCACGACACTTTGCTGTTTACGATCCCCTCTGATGCTGTGGTTGAAATGCTAATCCCTAGAGCTGAACAGATGATGGGCAACGAGCACCAACGCTGTTTGAGCTGGCAACAACAGTTCATCCCGATTCATCGATTAGTGGACTTACTCCAACAAGAGGATACGGATTGGCCACACCTCACTACTATTTTAGATAATGAATCAGACCGTTCGGCAGCAGTTTTTGGTAAATCACCCCTAATTGTTGTGCAACAAGGAGGGCAAACCCTGGCATTGGAAGTTGAGATTACCCGCTTGGTCACGGAGCCAGAGTTAAGTCTACAAATTTCAGATGAACAGCGCTGTCCCTATTATTGTGGTCATGCCACCTTGGCAGAAGGGCAAGAATATGGGGTTATAGATATTCCAACATTACTCAGTGAAGTCTTGAGTTTAAGCCCAATGCCGATAGCGAAGGCAGTTCCGAGCACCAATCGAGGTATCGTGCCTCTCCCCAGTCCTGCTTTACCACCCAAATCTATCAAAAGACCGCGATCGCAAACGAAAGTTTTAGTCGTGGATGATTCACAAACAGTCAGAATGATGGTGAATATGGTTTTGGAAGGAGCTGGATATCAGGTTTTAGAAGCTGCTGACGGTCAACTAGCCATCGAACAATTAAAACAGCACGAGGATATTCATCTGATTCTCTGTGATGTAGAAATGCCAAACATCAACGGATTTGAATTTTTGGAATACCGCTGCCGTCAGCCTGCAATTGCGAATATTCCCGTCGTGATGCTCAGCACCTGTAGCAGCACCCAACACCGTCACCTGGCCAATACCCTGGGGGCTAACGCCTATTTGACTAAGCCCTATGAAGACGCGAGTCTACTGGCAACATTACAAGCCCTTATTCGCTAGAAGACTACTATCCATTTAGACTGGAACTTGAAACTTATACGGCCTCTATCTCATGTTCTCCGAGATGAGCTCGGAATTTTTTAGTGAATTTGACGAGGTAGGGGTAGTTAGCGCTAACTTCTCGCCCTTGCCAATCCTGAATAATCTGAATGAGTTCACCTTCCATGCCTTTAATATCAAAAGGTTGGTTCCGATGTTCTGGATGGTGGTGAAATAGGACTGATTCTTTTACACGGACTTGAGCGCCTACTTGCATAATTTAGCCAATTTATCTCAACAGGAGCAGAACTAGATTGTATGCACATCCACTAGAACGGCACAAATCAATTTCTATATAATCTTTGCACAAGATGGACCGTTGCTGATGAGGCCCATAGAGGATCCCCTGTTGATCTCTAGCTGTAGAAACACACCAAAGCAAGACCACGAACACCGACAAGTGGGCCAAAGGGATGTAACCGTTAATCTATTGTTTTTGACAAACTGAACAGAATTCAACGCTACCCTGTAATCCAAAGCTGGTTTATGAAGATCGCTAACCAATGATCACAGGTTATCCGCCCTACCCTCATCCCTCCAACATCTCGATAGTCTTCACCAATATCTCAGCAATCACTGTTCTAAAAACGTCGATTCGTAAAAGGGCTAGCCATGTTATCTGTTCAAGAGGCTGAATCTATTCTTCTCAAGATTGTGCAGCCCTTGGTTGATCGAGAGGTGACCTCCCTCCTTACAGCTCAACACCGTATTTTAGCTAGTGATATCACTAGCACCCTTGATTTTCCCTACTGGGATAACTCAGCAATGGATGGATATGCCGTTCGCTATGCAGATATTCAAGGGTGTCACCCCGAACAGCCTGCTCTTTTGGATATCGTTGCTGAGGTTCCTGCTGGGACTTGCCCCCAGTTCGCCCTTGCCCCAGGTCAGGCTGCCCGCATTTTTACGGGAGCAATGATGCCTAGGGGCGCTGACACTGTTGTAATGCAGGAAAATACGGAACGTTTAGAACATCAAATTCAGATTCTCCACTGTCCCCAACCGCAAGCCTTTGTTCGCCCTAAAGGAGCTTACTATCAGGCAGGGAAGTCAGTGCTAACAAAGGGGATGGTCTTGACCCCCCCGGATATTGCCATTTTGGCAACAGTTCAGTGTACAGAAATTCCGGTGTACCGCCGACCAATTGTAGCGATTCTATCCACGGGGAATGAACTGATTGCGCCGGATCAGTCGTTGCAACCTGGGCAGATTGTAGATTCCAATCGGTATGCTCTAGCAGCTTTGGTAAAGGCATCAGGTGCAGAAGTGAGGTTACTAGAGCTCGTAGGAGACCAGCCTGATGATTTGAAAATTGCGATCAAGCAGGCAATCAATAGTGCTGATGTCGTGATCTCATCTGGAGGGGTTTCTGTCGGTGACTACGATTATGTTGAGCAAGTTCTAGCAGAACTACAGGCCGACATTCTTATTCGGGCTGTTGCTGTTAAACCTGGCAAGCCTCTGACTGTCGCTACATTGCCTGGGCAGCATTCGGATCCACCGATTTTGTATTTTGGCCTTCCTGGTAATCCCGTCTCCGCATTGGTTAGTTTTTGGCGGTTTGTACAACCCGCCCTGCGTAAATTATCGGGACAGGAACAAAATTGGGGACCCACTTTTATCGCAGCGACCAGCCAACACACCTTGCCAGCGGGTGGTCAACGGGAAACCTATTTGTGGGGGCACTTGGGCCTCAAAGCAGGACACTATGAATTTTCAGTGGCGGGGGGTAGCCATAGTTCTGGAAATTTGATGAATCTTGCTCAAACCAATGGCCTAGCAGTGCTGCCTATCAACCATCCTCAAGTCAAAGCCGGAGAAACGGTACAGGTGATGCAGGTTGGGGTGATCAGTCCTCCATAGGAGGAACTGCCCAGAATCCAGAAGTCTTGGTTAAGATACGGGCACGGCATTTAGCTTTAACCATTGGCTTTATTCGTTCCTCAGTCTAAACTGTTGCCAAGCTGGAGCAGCATTGGGCGTTTGCCAAGGGACTCAAATGGGTCTCCGTGGGGAGAGTACCGCTATCAATACCAGTACAACTTACTTGAGGAGTGATGGGCATGGCCCCTGCCATCAAAATTAAACCCAGAGATCGGGATGCAGTGATTCAGGCGCTGCAAGCGGGAGTGGTCCCTCGCAAAGGCCAACATTTGATTCAAGTGGGTCGTGCTGAGGAGATCAAAGCGATTCTGCGGGATGTGGAGCGGATTGCGGAGGGAGGTGCTGCGGTGCGCTTTGTCATTGGGGAATATGGATCTGGGAAAACTTTTTTCTTGAATTTAACGCGGACGATTGCCCTAGAAAAAAAAATAGTGACAGCCCATGCTGACTTAACACCCGATCGGCGACTCCATGCCTCTGGTGGTCAAGCTCGATCCCTCTATACGGAGCTGATGGCAAACCTCTCTACCCGGACAAAGCCCGATGGTGGGGCATTGCCTAGTGTGGTGGAGCGATTTGTGACGTCGGCCATGAGTGAGGGACGTGATCGCAAACTCAATCCCGAAGACATCATTCGTGAACGGCTGGCACATCTGTCTGAATTCGTGGGTGGGTATGACTTTGCCGAAGTAATTGCTGCCTACTGGCGGGGCCATGACAGCGGTGATGAGACCTTAAAAGCCAATGCGATACGGTGGCTTCGAGGTGAATTTACAACTCGCACCGATGCCAAATCAGCATTAGGTGTGAGAACCATTGTGGATGATACCAATGTGTATGATCAGCTCAAACTATTTGCTCAACTGGTCAAGCTTGCTGGATACGAAGGGTTTCTAATTTGTTTGGATGAGTTAGTCAACCTCTACAAACTGTCCAACACCCAAGCCCGTAAAAGTAATTACGAGCAAATTCTGCGCATTCTCAATGACTGCTTACAAGGCACCGCAGGTCATTTAGGCTTCATGTTTGGCGGCACACCAGAGTTTCTGATGGACACGCGGCGAGGCTTGTATAGTTATCCAGCCTTACAGACCCGACTCTCAGAAAATAGCTTTGTCAGCGATGGCTTGGTTGACTTCAGTGGCCCCGTATTACGCCTCTCTAATTTGAGTCCAGAAGATCTTTACGTCCTGTTGGGCAAAATTCGGCTCGTGTTTGCCGAAGGCAACACCAAGAAATCACGGCTCCCTGACCAAGGCATTCAAGCGTTTATGGCCCATTGCTCCGAATATATCGGGGCAGCTTATTTCCGTACCCCCCGCAATACCATCAAAGCTTTTGTCGATCTGCTGGCCGTATTGGAGCAAAACTCACAAGTCTCTTGGCAAGAATTGGTGGAAAAAGTCAACATCGGTGAGGACCGTAATCTGAGTTCTGGCCAACCCAAGTCTTCCAAGAATGGCAAGGTGAGTCAAACCAATGATGATTTAGCCTCTTTTAAACTGTAGACAACAATTTAGACCTAATTTTATCCCTATAGACCGACTCATCTATTTTTCGTGTTAGACCTCTCCCGAGCAGATCTTCCCTGAGCCAGTCATTATCGTCAGGATGTCCCAGTATAAACCTCACCCCAAAAGCTTTTGAATCATGCGTTCCGTCTCTTGATAGGCCCCCTCACCGATATGATGATAGGCAATAATGCCATCCCGGTCAGCCAAAAAGAGATGAGGCCAATATCGATTGCGATAGGCTTTCCAGGTTTGATAGTCGTTATCTAAAGGCACAGGGTATTTGATTTGGTACTCTTCTAGAGCCTTGCTCACATTATTACTGTCGTGCTCATAGCCAAACTCAGGCGTATGCACCCCGATCACCTGTAGGCCCTGATCGGCATATTGCTGATGCCAACTAGTAACGTAGGGGAGCGTGAGTTGACTATTGATACAGCCAAACGTCCAAAATTGCACTAAGACAACTTTCCCTGCAAGATCCGATATCCTCAACGGTTCGGAATTCAACCACTGCTTAATTCCCTGAAAGGGATGCAAGGGTTGGTTTAAGTTGACATCATCTCGTTTAGCTAACAGAGATCGATTGGATGGATCAAACGCAGCAACCGATTGATTTCGAGATCTGGGCACCCAGAACGAGCCTAGAGCTGCCACAAATCCTAGTCCAAATAAAGATAGGACCTTGCGGCGCTGAGGTTGAAACATAGCCATCATTAATCTCCACTGGAACAAACCTATTGCCAAATAGCTACTGCAAATTCTAAATCTCAATGCTGAGAATTTGCTTAGCTGACCCGTTGGTTCAGCCCAAATAGACTCAAAATGCCAGCCAAAAATGATTTAAGTGAGCCCTTGGCAAAAACTTATGGCCAGATTGATAGTGGCCCCACAACTTTGGGATAGACTGGCTGAGATACAATACATGCCGTAATCTAACGTGTTGGACAGAACTGATGGATAAATCCACTAATGAGCCCCTTTTAGTCCTATCTGTCGATATTGGGGGGAGTGGGATTAAAGCCATGGTCTTGGATGAAAATGGTCAACCCACAACCGAGCGCCAACGCATTACAACTCCGTCCTATCCCAACCCACCTGCAGTCTTAGATGTGATTGCCCAATTGGCTGCGACCCAAGGCGAATTCAACCGGGTTTCCGTTGGTTTTCCCGGCGTCGTCCAAAATGGCGTGATCAAAACGGCAGTCAACCTTAATGCAGAATGGATTGACTATTCTCTCTCTGAGCAGCTTGGTCAGCGATTACAGACCCCTGTACGGGTGGCCAATGATGCTGATATCCAAGGGTATGGTGCCATTGTCAGTAACGGTGTAGAGCTGGTCGTCACCCTCGGTACGGGGTTCGGCTCAGCGTTGTTTGTAAATGGGCATCTGGTTCCCAATCTCGAAATTGCCCACCACCCCTTTATTAAAGACAAGACCTACGAACAGCAGCTCGGTCGCAAAGCCATGAAAAAGAAAGGCAAAAAAGCTTGGAATCGTCACCTAGCACAGGCCATCAAGAATCTAGAGCATCTTTTTAACTACGACACTCTGTATATCGGTGGCGGCGAAACCAAGCGCATCCAAATCGAGCTGCCCGACAATGTTCAAGTTGTCAGCAATCAAGCGGGCATCTTGGGGGGGATTGCGTTGTGGAGAGACTGAGGTGAAGCACTATTGGCTAGCCGTCTTGGTAAATGTGTTGCTGTAGGGCCACAAAAACACATTAAATCTCCGAACCCCTAATTTCTGTCGATGTTGGTAGGTTCCTTTGGCCGACAAGCTGGACAAACTGGGCACAGCCTTGAGTCGATCGGCCAGCTTCAGACATTTACCAAGGCTACTTGGGGTATAGCACTGTACGTCTACTTGATTACAGCCACCAGATGGTAACTGTTTTGCCTGGAAGGGTTGAATACTGCAGTAAATTGGCTTGGTATAGGCGGCACGTAGCTTAAAAAAATCTTGCTGAGAATAATGGGAAAAGTAATGATCGTCTACCTGGAGGCCATCGGTATGGCGAGCCTCATCCACAAGTTGCGATACGGTTAGCGATCGCAACTGCGGAGACTGAATCCAAACCACAGGCTTTAGCTGATGCTGACGGGCCACTTGGCTCACTTTTTTCTGAACATCATCTGAAACATTGCGAAAATCCAGAAACACAACCTTATACTTTTGTTGTTGGATTTTGGCCATCGCCTGAGTCAGGGTATTGGAAGACACATGGTACCGAATTTGGGGCTGCGAGAGCCATGTCCCTGACGGTGCAGCTTGAGCAATTTGTGGAGCTAGGACTAGAAAAGCAGTTGCAGCCACACTTTTAGAGAAAAACTTAGGGGTAGACATTAGTGAGTAAGTAATTTTCGAAAAGGAGTAGTTCTTTTTGAGAATAACCAGTTTTTTGGGGCATGATTGTGATTTTGATCGCACTAGCCCATCTTCATCCTACATTTGTGCAGAAAACAAGGCAAAATCATCCACATTGCCTTAATCAAATAGAGCCAGTGATTGCTGAAATGCCTCGGAACTTTTGGGACGATGCACAGCCCGTTCATGACCTAGCAGCCATTGTTTACGGTTCAAACCACCCGCATATCCCGTTAATTTTCCACTAGACGCAATGACTCGGTGACAAGGCACAATAACCGCAATGGGATTACGCCCATTCGCAGCCCCAACGGCACGGGCAGCAGTCGGTTGTTGAATGGCCTGAGCTAATTCACCATAAGAAATCGTCTCACCATAGGGAATCTGGCATAAGAGATGCCAAACCTGCCGTTGAAAGTCGGTACCTTGCAGCTGGATCGGCACGTCAAACTGTTGGCGCTGGTGGGCGAAGTATTCCTGAAGCTGCACCTGAACTTGACCGAAAGGATCAACTTGTTCTGCCTGTTGCCATCCTGCTATCTGGTCAGGAAAGTGCTTTTGCCCTTGCAAATACAGTCCAGTCAAGGATTTTCCATCAGAAGTCAACAATAATCTGCCAAGAGGGCTATCCAACCACCTGTAATAAATCATCGAACCTGCTCCAGAAATCACCAAAGTCAAGAAGAAGTCGCAACCACAAGAATGACCATCCAGATTGTGAGTTAGATGCTATGGACGCAAGCACAGGACCAGAAGTGCTGAGACCCCATGGCTAAGTACCGATGCCAAATTAACCCAGTCATGAAAAAACCGACTACCCCTGGATCAACCAGGATAGTCGGTAAACGTAAGTCGGGGATTGACTAATCTCTTGAACTTCCTAGCCATATTTCAGCCAAGAATGATGATTGTCTATCGTTGAAGGGGTATCGTGAACATTGACTCAGATTACTTGTTCATTCCCTGGATTTGCTCAAGAGCAGCAGGCAGAATTCTGAATAGAGCCCAGCCTCCAGCAACAGCAACAGGAGCCAAAACAATTAATAAACGTACATCCATTCTCAATGTCCTCTCAGAAATATTTTAAAAGCACTTTTTAGCTATTGTCCTACAATTAGCCAGATTTTTAAATCGAAATCCCTGAAGACCTCAGACCTCTCGATTCAAAAACCCAAATCAGTTCCCCGGTTTGCATGCACTAGGGCTAACTTCTGATACTTCAAGGCATGGTCAATCAAGTCAGCAGATTCAGCTGCACTCACCTCACGCACTGGCTTGGCTGGAACGCCAACCCAGAGAGAAGCAGGCGGTACAGACTTGGAGACCACAGCCCCGGCGCCGATGATACTTCCCGCACCGATATGCACGCCATTCAGAATAATGGCACCAATCCCAATCAGACAGCCTCTACCGATATGGGCAGAATGGATAACAGCTCGATGCCCCACCGTGACGTGGCTCGCCAATACAGTGGGTTGTCCCGGATCACCATGAATAATGGCTCCATCCTGGACGTTGCAGTATTCTCCCAGCTCAATCCCCTCGACATCGCCTCGCAAAACGGCACCATACCAAATACTGACCCCTTGCTGAATTTTGACGTCGCCCATCACTGTGGCATTGTCAGCCACAAATGTCGCTAAGGATAGGTCAGGGGTTGGCCAATACTGGGGCGTAGATGAACCCACTCGCTCAAAATCTCCAGAACATCGTCTCAGATCGTACCTCGAAAATAGGCTATGTATAGGCCTTCCTAGACTCCCATGCAGGACTAAACACCGTTATAATAAAGCCACCATGGCGGCAACCAGAGTTTTGGGCTCCGTTTGACTTTATGACACATGTCAGTCTAAGCTATCCGATTTTTGGGCCTGAAATACTCTGCCCTCACTGCCGACAAATGATGCCAGCTCTGACCCTAACAGATTCCTATCTGTGCCAACGACATGGGGCTTTTGAAGCAGACCCCAAAACGGAAGATCTGGTACATTTGCAATCGGGTCGCCACTGGCGATTGTGGGACGGACAATGGTATCGACAGCATACCCATCCTGATGGCATTCGCTTCGAGATTCATGAAGCCCTTGATCGGCTTTATACGGAAGGCTTTCGGGCAACGAAGGTGATTATTGCCCAACGCTATCGCGCGTTAATCAACACCTATTTAGAACAAGGGACATCCTCGTCAAACAATCGTGATGCCAGAGGTCCCTATTTATACGGGCTACCCGTTGAATTTAGTCCAGAGTTCTTGGAAGACCTACGCTGGCAAGTGATCAACTTTGATTTGGATAAAGAACCAGGAATCTCTTTCGATTCGTCCCCTTCTCGGCTATTTGATTAATCCTATCTTCGCTATTACAGCCATCTCCTTGGTGCACTGAGGAAAGTAATGGTATATCTGGTTGTCGGATAGCAGGGGTGGCAGCAATGAAGGGACATCACATGTCGATTCGGACCGCGGAGATTCATCGTGCGATCGCATTTTACAAAACCCTACACTTCGACGTTATCCAACGGTTTACAACTGGGTATACTCTGGGTTGTTGGTTAGAGGGGCCAGCGGGACGGTTGGAATTGATTCAAATTCCGAATCCTGATCCCCCCCCTGATGCCTTTAGTGATGAACATTATGTAGGTTACTACCACTTATCTTTCGATATAACAGATGAGCTTTCATCCGATCAAACCCTGTCCACCTGGCTAGAACAATGGCGAGACCGACTGAAATCTGAATCTATCACCCTGAAAATCCTGCTCTATCCTATCCCTCAAGTAATTGGCAATCATACCTATCATGTTGCTTTTGCCGCTGATGCCGATGGTTTACCCTTAGAGATTCTCCATAATCTTGGTCCCCTATCTTCCACCCCTTAGAGCGCCTCAATTCACTGTCACCCTTAACTTGTTTGCGCATCACTGTCTCAGGAGACTTGACCATGCTGGAAACTTGCCCCCGTTGCTCTCACCGATTAGGTCCCCCCCTCAAATCAGGTCGTCAAGTCTGTGCCAATTGTGGATGGTCAAGTGCGACCCTATCTTCCAGTCAGTCCTCCAGCGAACCCGGCGTTGCCGCCTCCACAGGAAGTCTTCTACAAGTTTGTGGGCGAATTCTCAAACGCCTCTTTCAGTACATCAGCTCTTCCATCAAACTCTGGTTGGGCAAATCTAAACAAAACCCCAAACTACAGCCCGGAAATATGGTGAAAGGGCTAGCAGATAAACTGAGTAATCTAGAGCACGCTATTCCCACAGATGTAAGTGATGTCAACAGACCCTGGATGACCGTGGAAGAGGCTTTCGTTCATCTGGGTGGAGACGTACGACATCCCACCTCAGTCGTACATTCTTTGGATGGTCGCTCCCGCGTTCCCTTAGCCCGATTCCGTGAGTTTTATAGTGACAAGGAATTTCAAGCGTTTGGCCTAGAAATGAGCTTAGAACGCCGGAGATCTGGTAAACCTTGGATAAGGCTACAGGCTGAGCAGTAATGTCAAC
>CALDHF010000347.1 GCA_937941595.1 uncultured Acaryochloris sp.
GCCTGCTTGGTCCAGAGACATGGGCAGTGAATCGATCAAATCTGGGTATTGAGCCATTAGACAGAGTTGTTTTTCTTGCTTCAATACCAGATAGCCCCGCTCGGCTCCCGCATTCTCAATCACAACTCGCATGATGGCTGCAAGCAGACGGTCGAGGGCGATTTCTTCCGATAAGGCCTGGGATGCTTTCATAACGGCAGTCCAGTCTAAACCCTTAAAACTACTGCCTTGATAACTGGAATGTGTGGGTTGAGTGTGGGCTAGGCTGAAAGATTCCAGGGCTTGAATCCTGAGGCCACTATTGAGAAAAGGGGCTAATAGCTGGGTGTACTGTGTTTCTAAATTAGTGAGTTTGGCCGTTGCTCCCCAACGTTCATAGGCATAGTAGGCGTTGACAATATAGGTTTGGGCAATGGTAGTTTTGCCCCATTGTAAGTAGAATCTACCAGCGAGTTCTTGAGCCAGTGCGCCTTCTTGAATGAAATGATGTTCTAACGCTAACTTGATGGCGCGGTCATAGGCTTCTATGGCTTCTAGCTGTCTGCCTAACACTCGATATCTTTCGGCTTCAACCAAGTGATATTTATGTTCAAAGTTCATGGGCGCGTAATTCGCCCGTTGTCGTAAATAAGCTTGGTTTTCTTCGATTCTGGTTTTTAATGGCTTGGGAAGGGGTGATTCAGGGGGAAGTAACGATAGAACCGCCAAAGAATCGTAAAAGTAAAAAATAGGACCTGTGAAATATCCAGGTCCTCCGGTGAGATAACGCCGGGCTTGATCCGCAATGCTCTGGAGGTTAACCCAATCATTAAAGAGGTAACACAATACTAATTTATGCACATAGTAAAAGTGCAGGCCTGCCATGTTACTGGCTTCTAGCATTTGTGGAAGGGTTTCGGTTTCGTCGTAGGCATCACCGATTAGTTGAGCAGGGTATTGGCTCTGACCCCGCAGGTTGCGCACTACCTGTAGAAATAATCGAGAATAGGTGGCTGTGGTGATGATCTGGAATTTATCCAGCATTTTGAGATAGGCTTGGATATCCTGGTCTAAAGTGGTGAGATCTTGGCCACAAAAATAGGAGTATTGACAGATATCTTTGGCGCAATAACCCACGAATTCTAGGTTGCCTGTATCTAAGGCGATGTGGTATCCCTGCTTCAACATTGCGATCGCATCCTGAAGCGGAGCCGTATCATGAACAACAAAAGCGCCCAAACTATAGAGGACTGAGGGGTGGATGGGCTTGGAATCAAATTTTTCTAGGAGCCGAAGGGCCAGTTTGCTAAACTCTGTGGCCGTTTCAATCTCGTTGAGCATCCCCGTCAGCAAAATACTATAGGTGGCGTAGAAGAAGGCGGCTAATGGAGAGTTCCCATACCGAATACTCGTTTTGACCCCCAATACCGTCACTAGGGGGAATAAAGTAGGCGCAGCAATATAAGCCGCGGGAACCATACTGGCCGCAATCCCCATGATCGCGAGTTGTTCCTGATTAGATAGCACTGGTAAATGGATTAATTCCGCAACGTTGTATAGGCCAGAAGATTGGGCAATACTGCGGAATGCTTGTCGAACATCTTCTGAGGAGGGGGCTTCAGGAAAAGTGATGTTAAACAGAGAGAGGGCCCGTCGGGCTGTTGCGATCGCATCCAAAAGACGGTTCTGAGACGTATAGGCTTGAATTTGAATTTCATAGGCTCTCACCTGATGCAGGGGATGAGTCGCATGGGTCAAAATAGAGGCAATCAGCTCTTCCATTTTCCCCGTAGCACCGCGGAGGTACGCAGCCTCAGCCGCCAACTCTGACAGGGATAAAGTTGTGGAATAGTGATGTTGCCAACTGTTCTCCCCCAATAAAATCAAGCCCATAGATGCATATTCTGCGGCTGCATCGTAAGCCGTAGAGTCTCTTGCCTTCTGGGCAGCCACCCGATTCAAATCTGCTAAGCGTAGCAGCTCCACATCAGATTGAATGAGGGTCGCTCCTTGGTTGAGTTGATTGACCAGTTCAAATACCCGCTCATCCTGTTCGAGATCGGGAAGCATTGTCAGTAACAGTTGACCGATCTCCAAGTGGGTTGCGCGTTTCTGGCCGACCGGGATCAAGGAATAGGCCGCTTGTTGGATGCGGTCATGGAGAAATTTGTAAGTATAAACAGACTCGGTCAAACCCGAAGAACGGTAGCTTCGATCCCCCTCATTCTGGGCTTGATCAGATTTAATATGTTCACTCAGATTGATATCTTTAACCTGCTCCAACAATCCTGACTGCAAAGCTTCCCAGAGTTGTTGCTTGGTTTCTTCCTCCGTTGACCGGGAAATAATGGCTAAGGTTGACAGCGGGAACCGATTGCCGATACAAGCTGCGAGTTTCAGAATAGCCTGGGTCTGAGGGGATAATTTCAACAACTGTCGACGCATGAACTCGACCACGTCATCCGTCAAGGCCAGGGTCTGAATCTCAGTAATATCCCATTGCCAAGTTCGCTGGTGATCATCAAACTGAATAAGTCCGTCTTGTTTCAAAGATTGGAGGAATTGCCGACAAAAGAAAGGATTTCCCTGAGTTTTCTGAAAAACATACTGAGCCAATGTGCAAGTTTGTTCAGGAGAACAGACCAAGGTGTCGGCGATCAGCGTATTTAAATCTCTAGCCTGTAATGCCGTAAGATGAAGCCGATTAATTGGCAGATCGGTCTTGTCTAGTTCTTGCAGTGTCTGGATTAAGGGATGGGAATCTAAGACTTCATTATCCCGATAGGCTCCGATTAACAACAGATAGCCCATCTCTGCTTCCCCTAGTAGGGATTGCAAAAACTTCAAAGAGGCTAA
Organism: uncultured Acaryochloris sp.; assembly: GCA_937941595.1. Taxonomy (GTDB): domain Bacteria; phylum Cyanobacteriota; class Cyanobacteriia; order Thermosynechococcales; family Thermosynechococcaceae; genus Acaryochloris. The sequence continues at coordinate 2,836 of CALDHF010000347.1, forward strand.
ATCAATCCACTGCAAATCATCCAAAAAGAGGACAACCGGATGATCGACACTGGCAAAAATCTGAAAAAATCTCTGAAATACTAAGTTGAAACGATTTAGAGTGGGTCCAGGGTCTAGAACAGCGATGGGAGGTTGGGGACCAATCAATAACTCAACTTCAGGGATAACCTCAATGACTACCTGGCCATTGTCACCGACTGCTTCCAAGATTTTGATTCGCCACTGCTCTATCTTTTCCGTACTTTCCGTTAAAAGCTGTTGGCAAAGATCTTGAAACGCTTGTAAAAGAGCTGAAAAGGGAATACTTTGCTGAAACTGATCAAACTTACCTTGAATAAAATAGCCTCGTCGCCGGACGATAGGTTTGTGGATCTCATTGACCACGGCTGTTTTCCCAACCCCAGACTTCCCAAGCAATAGCATGAGTTCAGAGGTGCCTTGGGCAACGCGTTCAAAGGTATTGAGTAAAGCCTCAACCTCTAGGGTCCGACCATACAATTTTTCAGGAATGACGAAGACATCGGAGAGATCATCTTGGCCAATGTCAAAGGTGGTGATGCGGCCATTCTTCTCAAACAAAGACCGACACTGTTCTAAATCAGATTGGAGACCATGGGCCGTCTGATATCGCTCCTCAGACGTTTTAGCCATGAGTTTTAGAACAATATTGTTAAGAGCATCAGGAATTAGAGGGTTAACGATATTGGGGGCAACTGGGATTTGGGCAATGTGACAATAAACCAGTTCCATGGGGTCATTGGCATAAAACGGAAGTTGGCCTGTTAACAATTCATAGAAGGTAATCCCCAAAGAATAAAAATCAGTCCGGTAGTCGATCTTGCGATTCATTCGCCCCGTTTGTTCCGGCGAGAGATAGGCTAACGTTCCCTCTAAAAGATTAGGACTGAGGAGAGAGGTACTTTCCCGGGGCAATTTAGAGGCCAAACTAAAGTCAATCAGTTTTGTCTGTAGAGTTTGGGGGTGAACGACTATATTTTGCGGCTTGATATCCTTATGAATAATCTGGTATTGGCGTAGGTCCTTTAAAGTCTGTGCGAGTTGAATCGCAATATCTAAAAAGATGTTGAGGGCCAGGGGAGGGAACTGCTCGGCATTGCTAGAGAAACGATTGGATGCTTGGAGGTTGGCAGCAAAGTCCGCCAAGGAAATGCCGCCAAAATCTGGCATCTCTATCGCGAGGCCATTGTGGTGTGGCAGGAGAGCAGAAGGTTGAACCACGCCTGGTAAAGCCAGGTTATGGGAAATTTCATACTCATGACGGAACTCAGCTAAGTCTTGAGCTGTTGGAAAAGGCGTTTTGAGTAATTTAAGAACGACATCTGCTTGTGTTGCCAGATTCTGAGCACGATAAACTAAAGTTCGTGAGCTTTCATACACTTGCTCTTGAACTTGATAACCGTTCAGAATGATGTGGTCGACAGGCATTATCACTTCATGACCAACAGGGAATCTAGAGGAATAATCTATATTCGATAGTCTGACATCTGGTTGACAGCATCTGGATGCAATATACAAAATATGCCCATTAATAATAGTAGCTAGATCAAGAAAATATTTGCAGGACTGGAAAAATAGCTAATTATTCGCTAATGCTTTTGAGAGAGTATGAAGATATCGATAAGAATTTAGGGATCTATATTTTTATTGAATACGGTTAATATTTTTGATTTTCTTGTTTTCGAAAAAGGAATAATTATAAAAGTTATAGCGTCTCATTTTCTTGCATTTTATGCTAGATTTTGTGCTTTCATGAAACTCAATACTGAGATAGTAATCTTCAAAAATTACCGTATTTCTAGAACTTACAGAAGTCTGTCTCATCACTATCTTGGAATGGAGAGTGAAAATATATTTATTGGCTCAGTGAGAGATCGAGGGACTGAAATTTTAGTTGCCATTGTGACTATCGCAAATTGATAACATCACGATTTTTTAAGAGGGTGTATGTGAATTTCTGGGGCATAGAGTTCAAGTCATGACAGACTTTTTCACTTCAGGTTCTAGTGATTTTACGAGCATAGAGCCGTATTATAATATTTTCTCGATGCTGGCTATAACTTATTGAAGTTGCTCCAGTAAAAAAATATTTTGTGCACGCTAAATAAAACTGCCTGCACCTTTCAATGTAAGGCTTCCTTGGACAGATGTCGGGTATAGAAAGCTATGCGAGTGAGTCAGGGTGCTCAGTCTAACGGGAGTTTTCTGAAGGCAGTTCATGCGAGTTGCAGGCAAGAGTGACCGATCCATTTTTTGATCTTATTCATGCTGTGATGCTTAACTCAAATGAACGCCAGATAATCGGTAGTGTTGACACCAACGATTTGGATGTGGCTGATTTAGATAGTCCAAGATGACTTGCCCACTAGACAATTTGTGGGGAGAGAAGTGAGTAAAATGACGTTATATGCACTGTAGTTGAGTCAATGTTAGGACTAAAAAAACTGTTGGGACTGCAATGGGTACAGTCTATCCAGAAACATCGGGCAGATCGAGATGTATCTCTAATTCGTGTCATCCTGGCATTGTGGTGGAGTGTCCTATTAGGAAGTCATACCGCTATTGCTCAATCTCGCCGCCCTCAACCTCCTACGAATCCTGTGCCTGCAGAATTACAGTTCTTGCTGGATAAACGCCCTGAAATTCCCCATGCTTCGGCCAATACCCCTTCTCAGCAAGGATTTACTGTCCCTAGTTTGTGGTGGGCCAACCAGCAATTTGGAGAAAAGCTAGTTCTCGACTGGCAAGCCTATACAGCAGGGCAAGCCCAGACACAACAGATCAATGTTATTGTTCGTCCTGAGTTATGGACGCGATATACCTATTACGAGCGCTATGGGTTTGTGCTTAAGTTTGGGTCAGATACTAGTAATTTTGGGTACCAATTGTTAGTGCTCGATTCCCAGGATTTCCTATTAGGGGCCTATACTTGTGACTTTGCTCAAGGAAACCCCAACTTCATTACAGGTTTGGTCGATGCCCAATCACAACCCATTCCTGGTTATGGGAGTCGTTCTCGGGCAGGAACATTGCCTTGTCGGCTATGGTTGAGTCCTAATTACCCCCGTAGTGTGTTCTAAGTGAGTGTCCGCACTGTTTGCCACAGGCGTTCATATTGCTTAATCGTTGGGGATGGCAAAGGCAACAGGAACTCACTGCGATCAAATCGGTCTGGATGCGAGACTAGTAATAGACTCTGGGATTTTTCGGTGATCTCGTCAGAGATAAATGGAGAGCTAGCTGAGGTGAATTGCGATAAATTAGTGGCTATAGTCTCTTCCCACCAGAAGTCAATCCACTTGCTAACGGCATCGGCACCACTGCTGGACGTGGTTTGGGATTGCACCCAAAGATCAGCCCATAGCGCTGTTCCTGATTTGGGGACGATGGCTTGGAGATTGGGTTCTCGGGCAACGACAGGCAAAATGTCTGATGACCACCCAACCGCAACCCAGGCATCTCCCAAAATGAGGGGTTCAAGATATTGTGTAGATGCATAGAGCAGAACTTGGTCGTTTAAAGCTTTTAGCTCGTCTGGTAGTTCTGAAACGGTTTCTAGATCTTCTAGATTGTAGGATTTCTGAAGTTTTTTTAGGGTGAGACCAATGATCTCCCGGGGTTGGTCTAAAAGACTAATGTATCCTTTGAGTTCCGGCCGCCATAAATCGTCCCAATTGCTGGGCTGCCAACCCAGATCTTGGAATTTGTCGGTTCGATAAGCCATTAGCGTAGCGCCCCATCGATAAGGTGCTCCCCAAATGTCACCCTTTTGGGAGGGTTGACCTGTGCGATCACGGCGGACAAGCTGTTGCCAACGAGGGGCCAATGCAGACCACCGAGTGAGGTTACTGACAGGTAGGGGCTGGATTAGATTTTGTTGAATTGCTTGAGGTAGCCAATAATCACCCAGGCCAATTAGCCTAGGTGGAGGCATCTCCATTGGAGTGGTTGTAGGTGTATCTTGGCCGGAGTGAGTGGAGTTTTTGGTTTGCTGTTCCCTTTGCCATTCTTGTAGCTGAGAAAATAATTCCTGGGTAGTAGATTTAACATCAATTTGCACAGGAATTTGAGATTGTGAACGAAATTTACCCACAAGTTGCGGGGGAAGGGTTTTCTGCAAAGAACTGACTTCTAAAATGGTGCGATTGTTCTGTTGACAAGCCCCTAATAGTTGGCTCAAGGTGGCTGCACTCAAAGCCTGCAAAAACAAACGTCGATCCATCGCTTTTTATCCATCTCCTCTATTAGGATAATCATCCATGTTCTGGAAAAAAATTTGTAGTGCCCGAAGGGTAAATGACTGCTGCTGTGGGGACAATAGCCTTTACTTTCTAACGAATTATGACTATTCAAGACCCTGATCAATAAACATGGAATGATGATTCCGGTACAGATCACTACAGTTCAAAGCACTCAAACTGTAAGCCTGTGAATGTTCTAAGAACTTAGCAGTACAGAATAATTAAAATCGAAGGTCTGTTTTTGCAATTTATAGTGATAAGACTTTAGATTTTATTTCGTTTTATGCCTGTAAAAAGGCTCCTTTTTTCTTCAGAAATCTCTAACATAGAACTAAGTCAATCAGGAAGGGGAAAATATGGATTCAGTTCAAGAACAGCTCAGGGTTTTGAGTCGTAAGGTGGATGCCTTGCATAGCGTAATAGAACAACTTGACCACAAACTGACTACAACATTGTCACAGCAAGACCCCCATAATAAGCAATTTTCCGGAATGGTCGTCAATGAATCCTCTTTGCATACCAGCCCAAGTATGAGTCATAAAGATGTGTTGGCGGAAAGTAATACCTTTCAACCTGTTGAGCAGCAAGGTGAAAAGCCAATTACCCCAGAAATTCAAATTCAGCGTCTGACGGCTCAGCTTACGGCTGCCTATAACCGGATTGCCGCATTAGAAGAACAACTGCTCTCACAGCGGGTTCAGGTTCACTAGTTGATGATGATTTTTACCCATTGTGGGCAGGGGCGGCAAACAATTTGTTTGACAAATGCCGTGTCTGTTTGCACAATGAAGGTTGCGAAACACAAGGGACTGTAGTTCAACTGGTTAGAGCACCGCCCTGTCACGGCGGAAGTTGCGGGTTCGAATCCCGTCAGTCCCGTTCTCATACTTTATTATTTGGTAAAGTCACTTGAAAAGGGTTCCACCCTCCTTTTCAGGTGGCTTTATCGATAGGATAGAGTTTGTAGAGTTGTCTAACTGAGAGAGTTTGTGACCGTTCGAGTACGTATCGCCCCTAGCCCTACAGGGAATCTCCATATTGGCACTGCTAGAACTGCAGTGTTTAATTGGCTATATGCCCGCCACCATCAGGGCACGTTTGTTCTGCGCATCGAAGATACGGATGAGGAGCGGTCGCAACCAGAATACACCCAAAATATCCTGGATGGCTTGAGCTGGTTAGGGATGAATTGGGATGAAGGTCCGTTTTTTCAATCTCAGCGCTTAGAGTTATATCGAGATGCGACCCAAAAGCTCTTAGATCAGGGCTTAGCCTATCGCTGCTACTGCACGACAGCAGAATTGGATGAGATGCGAACCGCCCAGAAAGAGCGAGGGGAAGCCCCCCGTTATGACAATCGGCATCGCCATTTAACAGCTGAGCAAGAAGCTGCCTTTCAGTCAGAGGGACGCCAGGCCGTCATTCGGTTCAAGATTGAAGATGATCAGGCCATTAACTGGAAAGATTTAGTCCGTGGTCCCATGCATTGGCAAGGACGAGATTTGGGGGGCGATATGGTGGTTGCCAGAGCAACTGCTTCTGGAGAGATCGGACAACCTCTCTATAACTTGGCGGTGGTGGTGGATGATATGGATCTGCGGATTACCCATGTAATCCGGGGGGAAGATCATATTGCTAATACGGCGAAACAAATTTTGCTTTATCAAGCCTTAGGGGGAACTGTTCCTGAATTTTCCCATACCCCACTGATTCTCAACAGTGAGGGTAAGAAGCTCTCTAAGCGGGATGGCGTCACCTCGATTACAGATTTTCAGGAGATGGGTTTTATTGCCCCGGCTTTGGCAAACTACATGACGTTATTGGGATGGTCTCCGCCTGATCCAACCCAAGAGATTTTTAGCCTTAGTGATGCGGCGGCTCAGTTTGACTTTGAACGGGTGAATAAGGCGGGAGCCAAATTTGATTGGGATAAGTTGGACTGGATCAATAGCCAATATTTGCATGATGAAGAAAAATGGCCCTCTGCACAATTAACTGATGCGTTAATTCCCTATTGGCAAGCTACTAATGATGACTTTGACCCTGTGGCTGATCGATCTTGGTTAGAGCAAATTGCTGGATTGATTCAGCCCAGTCTAGTGAGGCTGAAGGATGCTGCTGAGATGACTCAGTTTCTATTTACGCGGGAGTTAGTCTGGACTGATGATGCCCAAAAGCAGTTGAGTCAAGACGGGGTAGAGGTCGCTTTGCAAGGCATTATCGACCAACTTGCGCCATCCTCCGACTCTGAGTTGACTGCCGATACGGCTAAGTCTTTCATCAATTCAACGGTGAAAGAGAACAAACTCAAGAAGGGATTGGTGATGCGATCGCTAAGGGCAGCCTTAACGGGGGATATGCACGGCCCCGATTTGATGGAATCTTGGTTGTTGCTCCATCAGCGGGGTGAAGATCTCAAGCGTCTCCAACAAGCGCTAAAAATTGCCCGTTTATAGACTATTTTAGACCTGTTGCTAATTTTCGAATCACGCAGATCCATCGTATTAGCAGACTGTTGGCTGCTTGCTGCTGAATACGCGTATTTGCATTCAATGCTTCTTTGGAGATTAGCCAGACACAGACAAGCGCAGATCACTAATATGCATTAATTCAAAGTCATTAGAGGGGTATT
>CALDHF010000348.1 GCA_937941595.1 uncultured Acaryochloris sp.
GCACAACAGAGGATTTGCGGCGACCCGTTCCTCGGTATGCGACTTGGTTCGACTGATCAGTTGCTTCCATGATTATGATTTAACTCCTGGGATAGTCTGAATAGAGATAGCTTCGGGTCTTTGGGCTTCATGAGGATGGTCAGGGCCAGCATAAACTTTCAGATTTCTGAACAGCTGACGACCTAAAGCATTTTTAGGGAGCATTCCCTTGACCGCTTTTTCGATGATGCGTTCTGGGATGCGCTGTTGGAGATGATTGAAGGTCTCAGTCTTCATGCCACCGGGCCGACCGGAATGACGACGGTAAAGTTTTTGCTCACCCTTTCTGCCCGTAACCGTTACTTTCTCAGCATTGATCACAATGACAAAATCCCCAGTATCCATAAATGGGGTGTAGGTAGGCTTGTTCTTACCGCGCAAAATCATTGCAATCTGGGTTGCTAGACGTCCTAGTCGTTGATCTTTGGCATCAACGATATACCACTTTTTATCTGCGGTTGTAACAGTGGGTAAGTAGGTTTTTTCCATGGGAGTTATCTAATTCAAAACAGGAAAGGGTAATAAGGCTTAGACGCTGGATTGTCAGCAGTATTTTAGGAAGGAACACTCGATACGAGTAAGTGAGGAAAGGTATCAAACCAAACCTCAGGGGGCATTGGAAAGTCTGGATAACCCACGCGTAGCAAACATAGCCCTTTTGCTGGAGCGGAGTATCTGACCTGATCACGCTGCTCCGTTTTCCACAGTTCTGTGAAGCTATCTGGAGAGCGTATTCCTTGTCCAACCTGGACCAGCAGACCCACCAACAAGCGCATCATCCCGTAAAGGAATCCACTAGCCTGCACCTCAATTTGAATTAAGGGACTCAAATGCTTGGCTTTGGGGGTAGCCATACGCACACAAGTTGCTTCTTGCACGTCCACCCAGGAATGGGGTCGACCTGAGTTAGTCCGATGAAACGCTGCGAGATGGTGATGACCAACCAAAGGATCAAGGGCGGCTTGCATTCGCCGTTCATCTAAGGGCTGGTAATAATAATGCCAGCTATAGGGGCGCAAAAACAGATTAGGCCGAGAATCCGTAAATAAAGTGTAGCGATATCTCCGCCAAGTTGCAGAAAAGCGAGCATGCCAATTAGCTGGAACAGCCGCCGAACCCCGAATCACGATATCTTCAGGCAAATACGAATTTAAAACGCTCGCCCAACGACGTGCAGGAATAGGTGAGTCGACATCAAAATGGGCGACCTGTGCTGCCGCATGAACGCCGGAGTCTGTTCTGCCGGCGCCGTAAAGAGTGACAGGATGTCGAACAATTTTAGCTAGAGCGTCCTCAATATCGCCTTGAACACTCCGATGATGAGCTTGCCGTTGCCAACCATGAAAACGAGTGCCCAGGTATTGAATAACCAGGGCGACTCTTTGCGAAGTTGAAGTAGGTGCAGATGACATCATCGACTGAACAGGCCAATCCCAATCGGTTCCTAGATAAGTTCGATAATGGACATTTCAGCATTATCTCCCCGGCGACGGATGGTGCGAATAATCCGGGTGTATCCCCCATCGCGTTTGCCGTACCGATCTGACACCTGATCAAACAGGGCATGAACGAGCTGTTTGTCGTAGATGTAACCCAATGCCTGACGACGAGCTGACAAGGAGCCATCTTTAGCCAATGTGATCATTTTATCCACTTGGGACCGAACTGCCCTAGCCCGGGCTTTAGTTGTAGTTACCCGGCCATGACGGATCAACTCTGTAGACAATGCTCTAAGAAGAGCTTTGCGCTGGTCAGCAGGTTTGCTTAATTTATGGACTCGACAACGATGACGCATGAGGATTAACCTTAACTTTTCGATTTTTCAGTGGGCATAGTGATACCAAGGTGATCTTGAAGAGCAGCAATCACCTCATCTGCAGACTTCGCACCAAAGTTCTTGATTTCCAAGAGATCCTCTTGAGAATACTCTAAGAGATCGGCAACACTATTGATTTGAGCACGCTTAAGACAGTTGTAAGCTCTGACAGATAGATTGAGACCTTCAATAGGAATCTGATTCGTCTCGTCCTCTTCCTCAGTTTCAATATCTTCAACCACATTAAAGGTGGCATCTTTAAGCGGGTTGAACAAATCAACCAAAATCGATGCTGCTTGGCTCAAGGATTCTTGGGGGGTAAGATTTCCATTGGTCCATAAGTCCAAAATCAGTCGATCCTTTTCCAAGGCTCCGCCCACACGAGCATCTTCGACTTCATAATTGACTCTGCGAACAGGCATATAAATGGCATCTATCTCTAGAAAATCTAGCGCCGCCGCTTCATCTTTAGCCCTGTTTACGGAGTGATAGCCTTTGCCCTGCTCAATTCTAAATTCCATCTCTAGGGTGGCATCAGAAGAAAGCGTTGCGACATACTGGGTCGGATTAACAATTTCTACTTCAGCAGGCAACTCAAAGTCGTCAGTAGTGACGGTTGCTGGCCCTTGAACAAACAGACGACCAATTTGAGGGTCATTGGTATGGCTTCTGAGAACCACTTTTTTCATATTTAACAGGATGTCGAGGACATCCTCACGTACCCCAGGAATTGTTGCAAATTCATGGTTTACGCCAGCAATACGCACCGCGGTCACGGCTGTTCCGCGTAGGTTCGACATCAGAACCCGGCGGAGAGCGTTACCTACCGTTGTACCCTGGCCACGGTCTAAAGGCTCAAGGATAAACCTGCTATACTGACTGAAATCTTCTTCAACTGTGGTTTCAAGACATTCAACCTGAAATTGCGCCACGAAAATCCCTCCCTTGTTGCTGTGCTCGTAATGTAGATTAGGTTCTCTAAACCCGTGGAGTGAGTAAAAGCCGTCTTCCGCTAGCCTGAGGCTGAAGCCTAAGAACTGAAATCAAGTTTCACTTTGACAGGCTGATGGAAAATACCATCGATATAATTGCGCTCGCATCCAAGCTTCTATGGATCTCAACAGCTCAAAGCTATTGACCAATAAGACTGATGGAACAGCACTTTTAGACGCGACGTCGCTTTGGAGGGCGACAACCATTATGAGGGATGGGGGTTACGTCTCGGATGAGAGTGATTTCCAGTCCTGAGCCTTGCAAGGCTCGAATAGCGGTCTCACGACCAGCACCAGGACCACTGACCATTACTTCAATCTGGCGCATGCCTTGGTCCATTGCTCGTCGGGCTGCACTTTCAGATGCGGTCTGAGCTGCAAAAGGTGTACCTTTTTTGGCCCCTTTAAATCCACTGGATCCTGCAGAAGCCCAGGATACAACATCACCGTTGGTATCGCTAATCGTGACAATGGTGTTGTTAAATGTGGACTGAATGTGAGCGACACCATTAGGGATATGCTTTTTTTGTTTTCGTCCACCGGGTCGTTTTGATTGTTGCGCCATACTTGATAATCTTTTGAACCAATTGAATCAGGGATAAAAATAGAGAGATCTTAAACGTTACTTCTTGCTGGGAGCTTTTTTCTTGCCAGCAACAGCGGTCCGCTTAGACCCACGCCTTGTACGGCTATTGGTGCGAGTTCGTTGTCCTCGAACAGGTAAGCCAGCCCGATGACGTCGGCCTCGATAAGAACCAATATCCATGAGTCTCTTGACATTCATAGATTCCCAGCGGCGCAGGTCACCTTCCACCTGGTAGCCAGCAATGGCATTACGAAGCGCAGTAACGTCAGTATCACTAAGATCTCTGACTCGGGTATCAGGGTTAACCCCCGTTGCGGCCAAGATTTCGTGGGATCTTGTTAAGCCAATTCCAAAAATATAGGTTAGACCAATCTCAATTCGCTTGTCGCGGGGAAGGTCTACTCCGGCAATCCGTGCCACTCTTAATTACTCCCTAGGCTGTTTAATGAAAAAAATTTTGTGGCTGTTGATGTTTTCATTTACAGACCACAAATGATGTGCAGATAGCCAGTAGCTACCCTTGGCGCTGTTTGTGTTTGGGGTTGGAACAGATCACCATGACACGACCACGCCGACGAATGACCCGGCATTTATCACACATTCTCCGAACGGATGAGCGAACTTTCATACTAGATTAGTGGACTACAAAACTCTTACCTTATCACTTATATTGACGTCTCACAAGTTAATTTTTTGATTTTTGCCACGAGGGGATCGATTACCTGCTTAGATATAGCCTCAAACCCTTACCAGAAAATACTTACAGACCTCATATACCCCACGGATTATATGTCATTTTTTGACAACCCTTGGTTTAGATATTGCATAAAATATTGTCTGAAATCCTTTTGGGATTAAGACTTTGGTCATCCTGCTGGCTCAGAGGGGAGAGACTCGTCAAAGTTGATGTTGTGCAACTATTTTGATCCCCATTATTTTTCAAGAACTAGGAATTTCCTAGGCAAGAGACCTAAAATTCTTGCTAAATCGATTTAAAGTGGATATCTAACAGCATGCCCTTTGTTAAAGTCATCCGCCCGGCATTGTTGATATAAGTATTGTTTATTCGTGACTGCATCATGAAGAGTGCTTTTCTGGAACGACTTCATAGTCCTGAACGCCCTGTTATCGTTTTTGATGGAGCCATGGGAACATCCTTGCAGCTTCAAGAGCTGACAGCAGAGGATTTCGGAGGTCCAGAATACGAAGGCTGTAATGAGTATCTGATCAAGACTAAACCGGAGGCAGTAGCCACAGTCCATCGCAACTTTCTCAAGGTAGGGGCAGATGTGATTGAAACGGACACCTTTGGCGCCACTTCTGTAGTCCTCGCAGAATATGATTTGGCAGAGCAAGCTTATGACCTTAATAAAGCCGCCGCAAAATTAGCCAAACAGATAACGGCTGAATTCTCGACTCCCAATAAACCTCGCTTTGTGGCTGGATCAATGGGGCCGGGGACTAAGCTACCGACGATTGGCCACATTGACTTTGACACTCTGAAAACCACTTACGAAGAACAAGCAGAGGGCCTCTTTGATGGTGGGGTCGATTTGTTTTTGGTGGAAACCTGCATGGATGTGTTGCAGATTAAAGCAGCTCTCCATGGCATCGAAGCCGTCTTTGAGCGCAAGGGAGAGCGACGCCCTCTGATGGTATCGGTGACGATGGAACAGCAGGGAACCATGTTGTCTGGGTCCGATATTGCCGCAGCCCTCACCATTTTAGAACCCTTTCCGATTGATATTTTTGGCTTGAACTGTGCCACTGGCCCTGACTTGATGAAAGAGCATATCAAGCATCTGGCAGAGTATTCTCCGTTTGTTGTATCTTGCGTTCCCAATGCTGGCTTGCCTGAGAATGTGGGTGGGCAGGCTTATTATCGGTTAACGCCAATGGAACTGCGGATGGCGCTGATGCATTTTATTGAAGATCTGGGAGTCCAGGTCATTGGTGGATGTTGTGGTACCCAACCTGAGCATATTCAACAGTTGGCGGAGTTGGCAGAAGACCTTAAACCGAAGATCCGGGATATTGGATCACGGCTGAGTCTGCCACCCTATACACCGTTACCCCATGTGCCAGCAGCAGCCTCAATTATGAGTATGCAGCCTTACGATCAGGACAATTCTTTCTTGATTGTGGGGGAACGGCTGAATGCCAGTGGCTCGAAAAAATGTCGCGAAACTTTGAACGCGGAAGATTGGGATGGGTTGGTATCGTTGGCGCGATCTCAAGTCAAAGAAGGCGCCCACGTCCTCGACGTCAACGTCGACTATGTGGGTCGCGATGGCGAACGGGATATGCGAGAACTGGCCTCCCGACTCGTGAATACGGTCTCCTTGCCCCTGATGCTGGACTCCACGGAGTGGACCAAGATGGAAGCGGGCCTGAAAGTGGCCGGGGGTAAATGCATTCTCAACTCCACCAACTATGAAGATGGGGAAGAACGCTTCTTTAAAGTCTTGGAGCTAGCCAAAGCCTATGGGGCTGGCGTGGTGGTGGGCACCATTGAC
>CALDHF010000349.1 GCA_937941595.1 uncultured Acaryochloris sp.
GGTAAAGGGCAAGCAGGACACTGACCCATACCTTCGAGAAAACATAGGGAACAATCTTGAGACCAATGATTCGTTCTCGTCGATAGATATCAACTTCTTTGACAATTTCTCGCATCGTAGGTAAGGCTCCCACCATGACGGCAAACAAAATCGTGGTAAACAGCATGGTCAGGGCTAGGCTGGCATCCCCATCTTTCGTACTGAAGAGGGGTTGGCTCCAAGTCACCAGGTCAAGCATCCCGAGGATGGGAGCAACGGCCAGCATTAACAGGAGGCTGATGCGATCGCGCATCAGTATCGCAATATTCCGTTTCGACAAAATCACAAACTGCTTCCAGCTAGAAATCGTCTTCACCTGAGCACCAGGTGCTTGTTGACGCAGACGCTTAGTTCCTCGCTGCACCCCAGACGCCCCCAAGGATTGTTGACGCTGAACCACATACTTCTGATAGAGCGGCGATTGCAGATAGCGCTGTTGCCATTGCTGGGGAGACAACTCATGTTCAACTTTGCTATAGATTTGATTGAACTTCTCAACCCCAAAATAGTCAGGAGCCTCTTTGGGCGGACCGTAATAGGCTAAATATCCCCCCCTAGCCATAAAGACAACCTGATCACACATCGTCACGTTGTCCGTTGCATGGGTAATTAATAAAATCGTACGCCCTTGATCTGCCAGTTCCCGCAACAGCTGCATTAACTCGGCTTCAGTACCCGGATCCAGTCCCGACGTGGCTTCATCTAAATAAAACAAACTGGGTTTCGTCAGCAGTTCGACCCCAATAGAGACCCGTTTAATCTGGCCACCACTGAGGGACTTAATGGGAACGGAACGACGATGGTCCAACCCCAAATCTTTGAGAACTTCGCTAACCCGCATTTTGCGTTCTGCGCGAGTCGTATCATTCGGCATCCGCAGTTGGGCGGCAAAATCAAGAGCTTGCTCAACCGTTAACTCCATATGGACAATATCCCGCTGGGGAACATAGCCAATTTCATTACGATACGCATTAAAGTTTCGATATAAATCTGTCCCATTCACCAAAACATTACCGCTAGTGGCCGGGCGAAACCCATTCAGGGCATCTAATAACGTTGATTTACCCCCACCACTCACACCCGCAATCACTACAAATTCGCGAGCATTAACAGATAGGGAGATATCTTGGAGAAGATTGAGATCTTTATTGATGACCTTGTTCAATCCCACCGCATCAATACGGAGATTCCCCTCCTCATTGCTATGGAAAAGCGTTTCATTCAGATTGAATACTAGGCTAGTTGGCCCCACCCGAATCGTGTCACCAACCCGCAGGGGATGATGGCCCACAATCTGTTTGCCATTGAGAAAGGTACCATTCGTGGAGTTGAGATCCACAACAATATAAGATCCATTTTGATTCTTAATTTGAGCGTGGAACCGCGAGACAGAGGGATGGTTGACAGCCATGTCATTGAGGGGATCGCGCCCCAAGGTAAACGTATCCCGGCCTTTAAGATCCAAATGTCGGGCCTGGGTCGGCGGCGAACCCACACCAACATCAGGAACACCGGAAATCGTGGTTTTTTGGGCAGCAGCTGAAACAGTTGGCCTTACGGGCACGGGAGCAGACGCAGAAAATATGAGTTCATAGTTGCCAATCCGCACCTGATCTCCCGCAACCAGCGATCGAGGAGTATGGGGAGCCAATTGAATCCCATTCACATAAGTGCCATCAGAGCTGTTTAGATCCGTCACGACATAAGCATTCCCAGAATATTTAATCTGAGCATGATGTCGGGATACTGATAAATCTTCACTCAAAACCAAGTGGTTATCGGGAGAACGACCTAAATTAACTTCATTTTGAGACAAGGGAAATTCTCGAATCAGAGTCTGGTCTTTTCGAATATCAAATTTGGCAGCGGGATTAGGCATCGTCAGATTCGCGACAACAGTTATGACATTAGCTCGGTATGGAGCGTTCGTGATCAAGACCTGAATATTGACATCAGGATCCGACCCACGGCTCTCCAAACATCCATCAATATTAATCCCATTAAAGTTCGAATCCTTCAAGATGAACTTTATCCGATACACTTAGGACCGCAATCTTTGCCGAAATTCTGTAGCCTGCTCTGCAACCGTAATATGTTGAGATAGCAATTTGACCAATTCCTGTTCCGTTACATCCGGATGTTGGGTAAGGGTCCGTTGATAGACAATCGCTGAGATGGGACCAATGAACTCTGCTAACACGCTTTGACATCGCTGACCAAATTCCGGCCGAATGGAACTTTGAGATGTATTGGACAGGATGGGAGCTGTCGCTGATTCAAATGTGGAGGAAGACGACCCAGAACTAGAAGGGGGTGAAGTAGTAGAGGGCTGTTGTGTTCCAGACGTTTTAGCAGCAGAGGATCCAGTGCCAGCATTGGTCGATTTCGGCGGGGGAGACTGAACCGCTTGGGTAGGATCCAACTCCAGGGCTTTTTTCATCGCAGACGCGGGAATGGACTGTCCGCTACTTTCTAAAACCACCAATTGCTGCAACACAGGTTCAGCATTAGCCGGGCGCTGACTCGCAATCGGAGCCATTAGCCAATCTAAAAGATTCGCAAATCGGGGTGAAATATTAATCGCCGTTGAACGCCAGTTAAACTCATCGGTCCCACCATCGTAGAAATGGCTCAGCTCTTTGCCCGTTACTAGGTAAACAAAGGTCCGGCCCAAAGCAAAAAAGTCAGACTGGGGCACCGCTTGACCATGTATTTGTTCTCGAGGGGTATAGAACGAGGACACCACACGGGTTCCCCCTTGTTGGGTATTGGTGACATTAGTGACGGATCGTGCTGTTCCAAAATCCACTAAACAGATATTGCCATTCGCTTTCAACATGATGTTGGACGGCTTAATATCTCGATGGAGCACTTGTTGGTTATGAACCACCTGGAGGATTTTGAGAACCTGCTTCAGCCATTGCACCGCTAATTTCTCATCAATAGGATGCCCCCGTTGTCTTAGATAATCTTGTAAATCCAAGCCTACGATTTTTTCCATCACCAAACAATGCAGCGGTTCTTTCCAGTTGCGGGGATAGAACGTGAAGTAGGAATTGGGTTCAACCTTAGGAATACCTGGGTGATTCAACTGGCTCAGTAGATTAGCTTCCCGTTGAAACAACTCAACATGTTTCGGATAATTATCGGTCAGGATTTTGAGAATTTTAGGATTACTATCTAAATCGCTAACTTCATAGGTTTTCCCAAACCCACCTTGACCACGAAGACTCAGAACACGATAGCGACCTTCTACCAACAATTCTGAGCCACAGCTAGCGCAGAACAGATGTTCATCTGAGCTTTCTGGATCGGCACAACTAGGATTGATACAAAGACTCATGCGGGGCAAAAAACTGAGTGAAAATAGAACGTGCAGGACCGGGAACTAATTCAGTTAGCGTCAGGAACATACTCTACTGCTAGAGGACCAGTATCTTGATTTTCATCGCTGATATAGGAAAGATACTTCTCAAGAGATTAATATCTCCTTTCTTACCCCCTATAAAATATCAACCCTTACAAAGGTTTTTATGCAGGCTCTCTCGAGCCTAAATGCAGATTACCCAAATCTTTTCGTTATCTTTAGTGATCTTGACAACAAACTAGAGTGGTTCCATAGAATCAACTGCTTCTAGTTTATGGGTCTTGCGAGCACTCAGACCATGATCTCAGTCATCAAGAAACCATTCTTATGATCAAGACTCGTTGGTGATCTGAAGCAATACATCTAGAACTTCTCGCCCTTCCTATACCTGGAGGGTCTTATACGTTGGGTATTAGCAGGATGAGTCAACTTCAATCATTTATCAGTACCTTTTATGTTAATTCGGTGATTTACTGCTAATTTCAGCTTTACCAGAGTTTTAATCTCTAGAGAAGGATGGGTAGAAGGCATCACCGCCAAAATGCTTTTTCAGGCGCTGTGCATCACATCACTAGAGTTTACTGACTTAGAGTAACCGTCTCAAAACTTTACACAATCAAATAAGGCGGCAACAGCAATGATTTGTTCGGGGAGGACAACTCATTTTCGGCAATATCACCATAGTCAGGACTCATTGCGTTGATATTGCTAGTCACTACTGATAAGGCTGATAACGATAAGATGTACCTCTAAGTTATTTTTCCAGCAACCGCCTTAATACTCAGCAATAGAGGATGTTTCCGTTGTCTATCTCAGGCTTGTTAATGGTTAGCGAAGTAACGCCACTATTGGGAGATGCCAAGTTTGATTTGATAGTTTTAATCGTTCTGTTGATGCTATCCGCTTTTTTTGCGGGGTCAGAAACAGCCATTACAGCGCTAGATAATCTGAAGCTCCGGGCTCTCATGAAAGCTGAGGGAGATCCTGAAGGAATTTTTCGTTTGGTTTTGGAGAAACGGGCCCGATTTATCACAACGTTGCTCATCGGCAATAATCTGGTCAACAATTTTGCCGCCATTCTCACCAGTAATTTATTTGTGATCTGGTTTGGGGGAGCAGGTGTAGGTCTGGCAACAGCAGTGGTCACTTTTTTACTGTTACTTTTTGGCGAAATTACTCCTAAATCATTGGCTGTCAATAATGCGATGCCTATATTTCAATGGGTCGTTCGACCGATTTATTGGCTCTCTATTATGTTGTTGCCTATCATTCGTGTTTTTGAATCCATTGTCCAAGTCGTCATTCGCTTGTTTCAGGGAGGATTGAATCAGCAGAACGAGTCTCTACAGGATTTACAACTACTTATAGAGGTTCTGGGAGGTCGCGGGCAACTCGATTTACAAAAGCGTCAGTTACTCAATAAAGCCTTGATGCTGGATAACTTAACGGTCCGCCAAGTGGTCAAGCCTCGGGTCGAGATGCAGACGGTTGATCATGAGGCGACGATGCAGGATGTGATCGATATTTGCCTGGAGAGTGGGTATTCCCGCATTCCTGTCCAAGAGGAATCAAAAGATTCTATTGTGGGTGTAATTCACCTAAAAAGCGCCGTTCAACATCTCAAAACTCAAGGCAATGGGACCGTGACGGCTGCGATGGATCCACCCGTTTATATTCCTGAAACGAAACGGGTTGCCGATCTTATGAAAGAAATGCTGCATCAGCGCCTCCATTTGGCCATTGCGGTCGATGAGTATGGTGGCACAGTAGGACTTGTGACCTTAGAAGATCTATTGGAAGAGTTGGTGGGTGAAATTTATGATGAGAGCGATTCCCCAGCGTCCCCCCAACCTCGACGATATTTAGGGCTAGGATTGCTGTCACGCCAGGGGGCTGGTTCTTCTTAGCTGGTCGATCGCAATCGTGACTGTGCAATCTGCCAACTCAGGAAAATAACGGGTATTAGTCCTACCAGAATAATGGCTAAGGCTGGAGCCGATGCTTCTATGAGGCGTTCATCGGATGCATAGCGATACACTCGCACGGCCAAAGTATCAAAATCAGGAGGCTGGATGACGATGGTAGCCGGTAATTCTTTCATCACATCCACAAACACCAGCATGAGGGCAGTGAGCAAACTGCCTCCCATCAAAGGAGCATGAATCTTGGTGAGGGTACTGCGAGCAGAATGTCCTAAGCTGTAGGCGGCATCATCAAAGCTAGGATGAATTTTAGCCAGTCCAGATTCGACAGAACTGAGAGAGACGGCGAGGAATCGGACTAAATAGGCAAAGATGAGAGCGGTAATGGTGCCCTGAAGGAAAGGTTGGGTCGGCAGATTAAACCAGTTTTGCATCAGGGTTGCGATCGCACCATCCACTTGGGCCAAAGGAATTAAAATCCCCACCGCAATCACCGACCCCGGAATCGCATATCCCATCGCCGCCACCCGGACTCCAAACCGCATCACCGAGGTTCCACAGAGGCGCAACCCATAGACTAAGAAGAGGGAAATCAGCACCGCAATCCCTGCCGTCAGAGACGCTAGGACTAAACTGTGAAATGCCAAAGGTAGAAAGTCTTGATCCAGGGTGTCGGCAGCATTGGCAACCGTCATCTGCACCAGCAATGCCCCTGGGATCAGTAATCCTAAAGCAATAGGCAAGCAGCAACTCCACCAGGCCAGAAATGCCCGCATCCCCTTCAGGGAGTAAGTCTTTAACCGCTGAAAAGGACTACTCGTTTGATAATATCGGGCCTGACGACGAGACCATCGCTCTAACAGAATCAGGCTGAGGATAAACATCATTAGCACTGCTGCGAGTTGGGTGGCCGCAGTACGTTCCCCACCCCCAAACCAAGTTCGAAAAATCCCCGTCGTAAAGGTGGGCACCCCAAAATATTCCACCGTGCCAAAATCGTTGAGGGTTTCCATTAAGGCCAGGGCTAATCCTGCCGTAATCGCAGGACGAGCTAAGGGCAGAGCTACTTTAAAAAAACTTTGCCAGGGATTACACCCTAGGGACCGACTAGCTTCCTGCGTACAAATCGATTGCTCCAGGAACGTCACCCTGGTCAACAGATAAACATAGGGATAAAGCACCAGGCTCAGCATA
>CALDHF010000350.1 GCA_937941595.1 uncultured Acaryochloris sp.
CTGCCCTGTTCATCTTTATAAGCAACTTCGATCAAATCGGGGCGTCGGACATCTAGGTAAACCCCTGGAATACTTAAGCATCCCTCCTGTCCCAAAGCCAAATCAGTGCTGTAGCGACGAATGGTGGGATTAATCAGAACAATAGGCTGATTGGCTGCTTCTTCTGGGTCAGTATCAACAACGATAAGCTGCTTAGCCATGGCCACTTGCGGGGCTGCTAAGCCAATACCGTCGGCACTATACATGGTCTGCAACATCTGCCGTGCCAACTCGCGAGTCTCGTCATCCACCTTAGAAATTCGCTTAGCGGTTTGTCTAAGTACTCGATCGCCGAGGACATGGATATTTAAGGGTGGGTTTTTGAGTTTCTGCTTATCGACAAGTACTTCAGAAGACATAACCAATCTTGAATGGTGACACTAACACAGTAGGAAGCTCCTACGACCTTCATTGTACTCAATCTAAGCGGTGTCTCTCATAATTGCTAACAGCATTGCACAGCAGGAAACAAGTTGTTTTTGCCTGCCATGGATTAAGAGAGTTGAGCGTCTTCCCTCGGTATTTTCAGCCCTTGCCCTTCAGCTTGATAGCTAAATAGCAAGGGCTGCACATTATGGCCTGCGAAGAAGACTACGATTATGCAGCACTCGCAAAAGGAAATGGATAGATAATAGGTAGAAAGCAGCCGTCACTAGAATCAAGACAGGAAAGGGAAGGGTAAACATGGTGGGCAAGAAGAATCTATGAGGATGATATTGAAAATAGGTACAAAACAGATGAATATCAACAACCCAGCCCAGCTATGCACAGGCACGCAAAGCGATCACGAAAGTTCAACATGATTGCCAACCTTCATGATTAAAAATTAGGTTAAATAAATCTGCCATGTCCAAGAACAAAAAACAGTTCTCGAACCAAAACCCAAGCTAGTAAAGGGAAAGAACCATCTCTAGCTTTACTTATTACTCCCGACACCGAAGGAATATAGCAACCTGACTGAGAAACTTAACAGTGGTTCTCTACTCAAATACCGCAGGTCACACAAACTGAAGAGAGACCTTTCACCTTGTGCTATTGCGATTCAGAGTATCAGTTTTTCTAATTCCCTGGACTCCAGGTTAGCATAGGAATCTGGGAAATGTCAGTCCCATTCCTGAGTAAAATTTATACTTCTTTACAATCCTCGCACATCCCTCCAATAAACATCCTGGGAAATTTTATGAGGAAATATTTTTTATTCCTTTATATGATATTAATAAAGATTTCCCTAACGTGGACTCAATCTATACTGCTAAATAAACATAAGCATTGTTTATAAGTCATTGTGCTTGAAATGTTTGAGTGAAAAGTATTGGCCCTGAATTTGCATTTGCGAATGCACACTATTGTTAATACTGATTTTTAACCCTGCTTTATCAATGATTGGCCACCTTTATAGCTATAAAAGAACCCCGTCTTCAAACAGAGACGGGGTTAGAGTTAATAAAACTATTTGTTTCTATACCGATAAGGCTTTGAAACCCAATTAGAACAGGCCTAAAGTCAAAGACTTATCGATAGGCAAAGTTGCTCCAATTCCCAGCCATAGGGTAAAGACTACGCTAAAGAGAAAAACGCTGGTTGCTACAGGGCGACGAAAAGGATTCTGAAATTTATTCACATTCTCAATGAAAGGAATAAGCATGAGTCCCAAAGGAATAGTAGTCTGAATAAGAACCCCCAACAACTTGCTAGGCACTGTTCTCAGGATTTGAAAGACTGGATACAGATACCATTCAGGCAGGATTTCGAGGGGTGTAGCAAAGGGGTTTGAAGGCTCTCCGATCATGGCCGGGTCTAAGACCGCGAGACCAATCACCAGAGAAATGGTGCCCATAATCACCACTGGGAAGATATAGAGTAAGTCATTAGGCCAGGCAGGTTCACCATAATAGTTATGGCCCATGCCTTTTTTGAGCTTCTCTTTTAATTGAGGATCGCTCAGATCAGGTTGTTTTAGTATTTTTCCCATGGTTGAGAGTGTTCTCCATTCTATTTGGGGTCAGCAGGTGAGTGTTCTCACAATGACTTGCGTCAAGGTTTCTGAGACTCCGAAAACAGAAAACCCGATTCAGAGCCTAAAAAAATTTACAAAGGACCAGAAATACCTTGCTTCCGAATCATCAGGAAGTGAAGCAGCATAAAGACTGCTATCAGCCAAGGTAGAACGAACGTATGCAAACTGTAGAAACGAGTCAGGGTTGATTGGCCGACACTAGTGCCACCTCTAAGTAACTCGACGATTGAAGAACCCACGACAGGAATTGCTTCAGGCACACCTGACACAATCTTGACAGCCCAATAACCAACTTGGTCCCAAGGCAAGGAGTAACCTGTCACCCCAAAGGTAACGGTAATTACAGCTAGGACAACGCCAGTGATCCAGGTCAGTTCTCGGGGCTTTTTGAATCCGCCAGTTAAATAAACCCGGAAGACGTGGAGAATCATCATCAAGACCATCATGCTGGCTGACCAGCGGTGGATGGAACGAATCAACCATCCGAAATTTACTTCAGTCATGATGTACTGAATGGAATTGAATGCTTCAGTGACCGTCGGCCGATAGTAGAAGGTCATTGCAAACCCAGTGGCAAACTGGATAATGAAGCAAACTAAGGTAACTCCACCCAGGCAATAAAATATGTTGACGTGAGGCGGCACGTACTTGGTGGTTACGTCATCGGCAATCGCCTGAATCTCTAGGCGCTCCTCAAACCAGTCGTACACTTTGCTCATAAAGCTAGGGGTCCAAAAAATGTATCGCTCTTCATAAAAAATGTAACACAGTGCCTATACTCCTTTCAGAAAATTCTGGTGAGATTTTCTCTGGTCTACCAAAATTGAGATCAGTCCGATGATGGCGTTGAGTAGGATGGTAGGGGTAACTACAGGAATTCAGAGATTCATAGGACCGGGCAAATCTGAAATATCGTTAAAATTTATCCATGATTAAACGTATTTTTCAAATTAGTCTTATTCTTATTTTCCCAATTGTGGTGTGGCTGACTGCTTCGCCTGCAGTGATGGCATTATCTGAAGAACAGCTCCTATATAACGAGGCTTGGCGGTTAGTGGATCAAGCCTATGTGGATGACTCCTTCAATCAACAGGATTGGCGTTCGGTTCGTCAAAAAGCATTGACTAAACAATTGCCGGATCGTAATGCCACCTATGATGCCATCCGGGAGATGTTGGATAGCCTAGGCGATCCGTTTACAAGGCTCCTACAGCCCAAACAGTATCGAAGCTTGAAAGCAAGTACATCTGGAGAATTGACGGGGGTGGGGTTGCAAATTGGCCAGAATCCTGACACAGGCTATTTAGAAGTTCTTTCTCCTATTGAGGGTTCACCGGCAGCGATGGCCGGGGTCCAAGCAGCTGATCAGATTCTCGAAATCGATAATGTAGCTACGACAACCCTGTCCTTAGATGAAGCTGCTGAACGGATGCGCGGGCCAACGGGCTCAACGGTGCAACTCAAGGTGCAGCGTTTGAATCAAGACAAAGTCTTACTGTTTCCATTAGTCAGAGAGCGGATTGCGATCAATCCAGTTTTTGCAGAGCTGCGCACCCAAGCTGATGGCCTCAACGTTGGTTTTATTCGCCTGCGCCAGTTCAATGCGAACGCAACTCAAGAGATGCAATCTGCGATCGCACGGTTGGAATCAGAGGGAGCCGAGGCTTATATTCTAGATCTACGCAACAATCCAGGCGGTTTACTACAAGCTGGGGTCGAAATTGCCCAGCTCTGGCTAGAACCCAGTCCGATTGTTTATACCGTCGATCGTCAAGGCATCCGCAATAGTTTTGATGCTAACTCGGGATCGTTAACGGATGCCCCTTTGGTGGTTTTAGTGAACCGAGCCAGTGCCAGCGCCAGCGAAATTTTGGCAGGGGCACTACAAGATAATGGGCGGGCCCAACTGGTGGGAGAGCAGACCTATGGCAAGGGATCCATTCAATCTCTATTTAATCTGTCGGATGGGGCAGGGCTAGCCATTACCATTGCCAAATATGAAACCCCTAGTCATCGTAATATCAATAAAGTAGGGATTAAGCCTGATCGAGTGGTGACCTCCAGTCCGATTCGTAGCGATCAAATTGGCACAGAGGCTGATACCCAATATCTGCAAGCCCTGAAGATACTATCCGAACCTGCGGTGATTGCGAGTGCAGTATCCTCCTAGTCGCACCTATCACGACCCCTTACATGGGGGCATTACCCTAACGACCCAGGATCCAGTTGAGACATTACTCATTCAGCTGGTAGACACGCCAGAGTTCCAACGGCTGCGTCGTATTCGTCAATTGGGAACCGCAAGTTTGACCTTTCATGGTGCTGAAGGCTCCCGATTTACCCATTCTTTGGGGGTCATGCATGTGGCCAGGCTGGCCTTTGATCGGCTGATGACCCACTATCCACAACTGCAGCCCTATCGAGCCTTAGTTCTCTGTGGAGCCCTACTTCACGATATTGGTCATGGTCCTTTTAGCCATACAGGGGAGGATATTTTCCACAGCCATCATGAAACGTGGACCCGCACGATCCTGAGAGAATCGCCCCACGTACGCCCACTGCTAGATCAGTTTGATCCAGCCTTAGCATCTGAATTAGAGCAAGTCTATCTAAAGACATTTAAAGCACCGATTGTTAGTCAACTCGTGTCTAGTCAACTCGACTGCGATCGCCTTGATTACCTATTGCGGGATAGTTACTTTACCGGAGCTTCCTATGGCAAGCTTGATTTAGATCGAATCCTCATGGCCCTTGACTATGACCCTGAAACTCAACAATTGGTAGTGGCCCAAAAAGGTCAAGCCGCCATCGAGCATTATTTAGTGGTTCGCTACTTTATGTATGCTCAGATCTACAATCACCCAAAAAATCTAGCGTCAGCCTGGGGGTTAGCCCAGGCATTTCGTAGAGCCAGGGAACTATTGGCAGCAAAAGAAATTACGGCTGATCGAACCATGACAGCGTGGTTGTCTAACAGTGGCCTGAACTTGTCTTTGCAGGATTATCTGGCTGCGAATGATACGGTATTTTCCTACCATTTGCAGCAGTGGCAGCACAGTCGAGATCCGATTTTGGCGGATTTATGTCACCGCCATTTGGATCGCAATCTTCTAAAAGCGATGGATATCAGTCATATAGATGAGGCTCACCAACCAGAGCTTTTGGCCTATAGCCAAGATCTGATTCGTAACCAAGGTATTGAGCCAAAATACTATACAGGACTGCAAGTAGCCCTGACCCGTGGGTATACCCTCTATCAGCGGGGCATTAACTTGTTAACTCCACAAGGACTAGTGGAAATTAGTGATGTGTCGGCACTGGTGCAGGCATTAGTTCAGCCTTTCCGGCGCACTTGGATAATTTACCCATTATCCACCGAAGAAGACTTAACCCGAGCACCTCTTTTACAACACTCCCCTTAGAAGCATCTGTCGAGATATAGATCATGAATTGAGGGGCTGGTTAAATCCGTGGTCAGGGCCAAGGCATCCATTCCAAAAATGGGTAACATAGTAAAATTATGTCTCAGCCATAGACACCAATTGTTTGATGCCAATGGCAATGTTAGGCTTAACTCTGCTATTGGCAGATGATCTTGAGATATAGTTTTATTTCTGCTCGATAAATTATTTTGAAGTTGTTATTCTCATAAAACCACCATGGATGCTGACCAAGAAACTAAGACAACGGTCTCTGCCGATTTAGATATAAATACTGAAACTTCTGGCACCTTGTCGCCTCTCTCTTCAGATGATTCCACTACGATTGATGTGAAAGAAGTAGGTGAGAAGCTCAAAGATTTCTTAGAGGTTTTCCCTAAACAGGTAGGAGAAACCTACGAAGTTTATAAGAAACCCTTAACGGTAGGCGCTATTATCCTGGCTGCATTGATTTCTGTAGCTGTTGCGGATGGTGTATTGGATGTTCTCAATGCTATCCCGCTAGTGGCACCGTTACTAGAACTGGTTGGCCTTGGATATTCTGCTTGGTTTGCATGGCATTACTTACGCTATGCCGAGACCCGGCAGCAACTTCTGTCTGACTATCGCAGCATCAAACAACGCATTACTGGGGATCAAGGATAAAGCAGCGCCAGACTTAAAACATGAGGCTATATCTATTAACAGCCTCGTGTTTAATATCACTCCTTATGAGTTGAGGCGTTCCAACTGCCAGAGAATTTGGTTCCCTTCCCGCCGAACTCGAGAAATGAGCCAATTTCGCCACACCCATTCATCTCCTCGACTCGTAACGGCATTCGCATGAACGGCCATCAGATCTGCCAATTCGGAACTGCTGATCAGATAGCCTTGCTTGGCGATATGGTCAGCAATCTCAAGGGTTTCAATTAAATCTTGCAGATGGGACACTCTAGACTCACTAGAGGGATGATCGGACTGATCTGTGGGCGAATTAGAGTCAGAGAAGTCAGCCATAGTAGTGGTTTGGTGTAGGTTAGGCGTTTGACGTTGGGCAAAGGCACGGGCTATTTGATCACAGCGTTCATTCCCTTGATGGCCTGCATGGGCGCGGATATAACGCCAGTCGATGCAGGAATCATTCAGTTGATCGAGCTGTTGCCATAGATCTTGATTCAGAACAGGTTGACCTTTGGCGGTTTTCCATCCTTTGCGTTTCCAGCCTACCAGCCACTTGGTAATCCCGTTTCTGACGTACTCGCTGTCAGTATAGAGGGGAACTGACTTGGGTAAAGGTTTGTCTTGTAAAAATTCTAGGATTGCGATCGCAGCCTGTAATTCCATCCGATTATTGGTGGTTTGGGGGTCGGCTCCGCCGATTTCGTAACATGAGCCATCTGAGAAATAGATGACGCTGCCCCACCCACCCGGACCGGGATTGCCAGAACAGGCACCATCGGTATAAATACTTTCAATCTCGGGAAAAGCAGGCATGGCAAATCTAAAATTCGGTATGAGTCGCTCCTATCCTATGCTGATTTTTAGTCACTACACCGTTGCTGACCTAAATTGGAGATGAATACAGGTATGACTTCCCTGATTGTTGCTACCCAGAATTCCGGTAAATTAACTGAGATGCAGTATCATCTTGCAGATTTGCCATGGGAGTTGCAGCTGATGCCTGCTGACTTAGAGATTGAAGAGACTGGTACCACCTTTGGTGAGAATGCCATCCTCAAAGCTACTCAAGTTGCCAAGCACCTGGGGCAATGGGCCATTGCCGATGACTCCGGCCTTGAGGTTAGGGCTTTAGACGGGGCACCCGGACTCTATTCGGCTCGGTACGGCAAAACGGATGCAGAGCGGATTCAACGTCTGTTAACGGCGTTGCAAGGGGTGGAAGAACGCCAAGCCCAATTTGTCTGTGCCATTGCTTTAGCTAGTCCTGATGGCTGTCTGGCCTGCCAAGCTCAGGGGATTTGTGGGGGTGAAATTCTGAAAACTGTGCAAGGACAAGGAGGGTTTGGATATGATCCAATTTTTTTTGTGCCGTCTGTACAACAAACCTTTGCGGAACTGTCTTCTGAGGTAAAACGGCACATCAGCCATCGAGGCGAAGCGTTTAAGGCGCTGTTACCCAAACTCCTAGCGGTGCAGGCAGAGCATTAAGGTTGGATCACCAAATGCCAGGGAGCAGTATCCCCTTTCTGGGTCGGCTGATTAGTATCCCCGACAACATAGGGACCCCAATATTTTTGGGAGCCATCTAGGGCAAAGGCCATCAACACATCCCCTCGATACAATTGCAGGTCACCAGAAGGGACGGACACTTTAAGGCCATCGATACTGCCTTCTGCTGGCGCAAAATCCCAATGAACCGGCTCCTTGAAATGGGATGTGCCTTCTGGATTGGAATGATTGGGATCGAGGTGGCTCCGGAGAACGACGCGAATGGGGTATGGGGTTTGATTGCTGATCCGTAAAACATCTGTACGGAGATCGATGGATTTGGGGGGTATTTTTTCTGTGATGACCTCCGGTCGGCCTTTGGCAATCGCAACTGGTATCGTCGGCTTCATTTCTAAAACAGGCGGTGCTTTTTCAGCCGTGATAGAGGGTTCTATCCATAAGCTGAAGTGAACTTGAGTCAAAAACAGCGCTGCTGAACCGCCCACAACCGCTGCTAGCACCATTGGTAGAATTCCAGGTTTCTTCGAAGCCACCCTTGTTTGGCCCCCTATTATTGCTGCATCATCCTATCCTATTGCTAGTCCTTCTAACATCTATCCTGCGGTCAAACAGGGATAAAGAAATTTCTCACTAACCGAAAACTCCCCAAGCAATTGCCATCCCCATGGCTGATACAGCCCCAATCAAGGTGTTGATACCATTCACTACTTCATTTGTGAGCCAAGCGAATTTAGATTGAACAGTAGCGCCAATCACACTTTCTAAATTGGTGGCAATAAAGGCAGCAAGCACACACCATCCAATCCCCACTATAGAAATCAATCCCACAGCCCAAGCTACAACCGCAATCACAACAGACGCCGCCATTCCTGCTAGGGTTCCTTCTAAGCTGACTGCCCCTTCTGTGCCTTGGGGCACCGGACGCAACGTCGTAATTAGAAAGGTTCGCTGGCCATAGGCTTTACCAATCTCGCTCGCTGTTGTATCAGAAAGCTTGGTGCTGAACCCGCTGACATACCCGAGACAGAGTAAGGGACGGTATTCAATGGGAACCAGTAATGTTGCTAACGCACAAAGCGTGGAACTAGCAGCTGAACCCCAAACATTCTCAGGACCACGGGCGCCAGAACGTTTTTCGGCAATACCGGCAGCTTCCTTTTCTGCCATGCCAACTTTAGTGACGGCTGAGCCAGCTAGAAAATAAAATAGGACGACGCCATATCCTGACCATCCCAGCACTCCCCAGACAATCACCCCTAGGATCCAGGCATGAACCAGGCCGGACGGTGTCAAAAGCTTAGACACCAATCGCCATCCCAATAGACCTAAGCCTGTATTGAGGAGAACAGCGACCAGCCAGGGATTCAAACCCCCAATATCATATAGAAAAGTCATTCTTTGGGAGAACCCTACACATGGAAGAACAACGGCCCGCAACTGACTTTATCCTATTCCACCTCGCTTTCCCTGTCACGAATATCCCCCAGGCTAAAGCCTTTTACCAACAGGGCCTAGGCTGTGATGTAGGGCGAGAAAGTCCGCAGTCCCTGATTTTGAAACTCTATGGTCACCAACTAGTCGCCCACGTTACCCACGAACCCTTAATCCCCCAAAAAGGGATTTATCCTCGCCATTTTGGATTGGTGTTTTCTCAGAAGTCCGCTTGGCAAACCTTAGTTGAAAGGGCGCAACACCATCACCTGACCTTTTATCAATCACCCCGGCGACGTTTCCCCGATCTGCCCTTAGAACATCACACCTTTTTCTTAGCAGACCCATTCCACAATTTATTGGAGTTCAAACATTATCTCTACCCCGAAGCCATTTTTGGTAACCAAGATCTCAATACGATCGGGGATTCATGAGTCTATAAAACTAAGGGTTAATGGGCTTGAGCCTTGATATCCCAAAACTTGCGCCATCGACTCCAGCCAAATACAAATAGGCTTCCCAAAACAATAGCAACAATACCCACCAAACCAGCATCAGGTCCAAGTTCTCCGCCAGTGAGCCAGGGTGGGCCTACAACCGTTTGCTCAATCCAATGAAAATAGTGCTTGCTAGGCCCGTTTATAGGAAAGCCAAAAACAATGCCTTCAAAAAATTTCCACCCCGCATGGATACCCAAGGGCAACCATAATTGATGGGTCACAAACCAAGCGTAGATTAACCACAACCCAGTTAAGAAAATCACGATGGTGGATAGATAATTTACCTGGGGATTGTTGCGATTTAGTATTGTCCCAATCATAGGTAGCAGCGTTGAGATAGCTGCGGTAAAAACTATTCCCCAGCCTAGATTGAATCCTTCTTTTAAGTTTTGCAGCCAATATCCCCTTCGAGTCAGTTCTTCCTGCCAAGAGGGACATATCCCTAACACTAAAAAACCCGTTAATGTTTCAGAAATGACAGTTTCTAGGGACTCGCGCTGCCAACTATAGCCTGTGATGGTTAGCCACCCGATCTGGACCTCAACATAGTAAATACCAGTCATCAGCAATGCTGCCAGTCCAAAGCCGAATAATAAATCCCAGAGCATCCATGGATTGACTTCTAATCCTAGAGAATCAAAAGAACGGCGATCTAGACCTCGACGAGCCAGAAAAATGGAGAGCGTTGTCGCTGCCAGTAAAATTAACTGTCCAAAGACAGAGGCTTGTTGACTCGTACTAGAAACATTCCGAAAAAATATAAAATATAGAAAACTGAATAAACTAAGTTCCAAGATGGCCTGACTAAACATTCGCCATCCAGCTCTCAACCTACGTGGGCGACGACTCATTAACGCAAAACGGAGCAATGAGATCATAGGAATCTCCTACGCCAATTTATTAGCTTAAAAGGAGAGTTTTGGGAGCTTGAATTCATATAAACGAAGTTTTTTACCCTACAATGACCAGATTATCGCGATGAACGACAGTCTCTGGTCCGATATAGCCCAATACAGTGGCTATCTCTTCTGATTGTCGGCCTTGAATCTGCTGTAATTCATCACTACTATAATTAACCAATCCTCTTGCAATTTCTCCTCCAGCAGAATTATAGAAGCTAACTGCTTCCTGGCTAAGAAAATCCCCTTCAACAGCTGTAATACCTGCGGCCAGTAAAGATTTCCCAAGTTGGGTAATCGCCTTCACAGCGCCGTCATCCAACACCAGTTTGCCAGTGGGAATGAGCGCATGGGCAATCCAATGTTGACGAGCATTGTGAGGCTGAGGATGGGGTTGAAACTGGGTGCCAAAGGGGTCTCCTGCTAACACTCTCAGGATATTCTCAGGGGTTTTGCCTTGCATAATTACGGTTCGCACGCCAGCCTCAGTGGCAATGGTGGCTGCTGAGATCTTAGTGGACATACCGCCAGTCCCCCACTGAGACCCTTGCTCTCCTGCTTTGACGTTGAGCAAAGTCAATTGTTCAATACTATCCACCTGAATAATGGGTTGGGCATCGGGTTGAGTTCGTGGATCAGCGGAGTAAAGCCGATCCACATCTGTGAGTAGAAATAGCCAATCCGCCTGGATCAAGCCAGCGACTAAAGCCGACAACGTATCATTATCCCCGAAGCGAAGCAGCTCATCTACAGCTACCGTATCATTCTCATTCACAATAGGAATGACCCCCAGTTTGAGCAATTCCTGCAATGTGTTGGAGGCGTTGGTATACCGGGTGCGATCCACTAGGCCACTACGAGTCAGTAAAACCTGGGCAATGGGTTGTTGCAAGCTAGTAAAGAAATCATCATAGATACGCATCAATCGTCCTTGGCCGACAGCTGCCACAGCTTGCTTGAGGGCAATGGCTTTTGGTCGTTCTGCCAGTCCTAAACGAGCACAGCCAATCCCAATGGCCCCAGAAGAAACCAACACGACCTGATGACCTGCGTGTTGGAGTTGGCTGAGGACTTCGACCAGCGCGGCAATCGTCGCTAACGCCAATTGACCCGTATCTGGGTTAGTTAAACTGGATGTGCCAATCTTGATGACTAAAGTTTGCGACATGTCACCACACAATGCCCATAGTATTCAGTCATTGATTGTGCCTTTTCGATCATCTTGTTGGCAAACTCTACGTTCATGGTAGAGACGCAAGAGTGATATCCATATGCTAAATGGCAGTCCAAATACAATCTCATAATCGGGAATATGGAGTTGCTCCTGATCAAGCCTGATGACGCTGTCCAAGACTAACTCACTAAGTACTTGCTGCTTTGCATTAGGGGGGTGCCAGTTTATTCCCCGCTGCATGCCCACAACGTCCTCGAATATTGTCTTTACTGAGGACTTGCGCAAAGAAAATAGCTCTTAGTTCCAAAAGCCTCGAAAATGAATTCATATCAGCGAATCGGGATGAGAGGATTTGAACCTCCGACCCCTTCGTCCCGAACGAAGTGCGCTACCAAACTGCGCTACATCCCGCGATGGCACTATTGCTCAATCGCAGCTCCACCAAGCCTAGCATGATGTTCATCGGTTGCAGTGTTCTTGGTGCTTCTTGAAAAGATGACAATAGTAGAAAGATTATATATGATCACCACTGTGTGAGGGGCGAACTCGTAAAAAGGGCATCAAGACGAAACACGGACAGTCGTTGATGCCCTTTTTCAGCATTTTGATGGGCTGATTCGAATAACGATGCTAAACTAGATGCAGACTCGGACCCATGCGATTACAACGCCTCAACCTTGTCAGGACCGGAAGGTAGCAGCAATACGGGATGCTTGTGATAGGCGTGGACTCCGGGTCACTCTTGTATCTGGAACCATATAGAGCGAACCTTCGACCTGACTTTTCACTCCATACCCAGATACTTCACTTGCATTGACTCAGAATGCATCAAATTTTTATCTCACAACTTTACTTCTCGATGTCTAAGGAATAGGCCATGAATGACCTACCTGATTTTGTTAAGAAAGCCTTTTATCTTGGCGTTGGCGTTGCTTCCTATGCTGGCGAACAAGCAGGAAATAAGGTTAGCGAAATTCAAGAACGTGCCCAAAAGCTTGCCGACGAGATGATTCGTCGGGGTGAAATGAGTACGGAGGAGGCAAATCGGTGGATGGATCAGCTGAATATTAAACCCACCCCTGTTTCTGTCGAGGAAGTTCCCTACCCTGACCAACCTCAGACTATTGAACTCGTCACCGGTGATGAAGAAGAGAGTCCTTCGGAATCTGAGGATCTGCATGCTCAAGTCACTGAACTTGAAGAAGAGCTGCGCCGCTTGCAAGATCAATAGGGGCGTCAATTCACAAGACTCTTGCTACCTACCCTGAAGGAACTGAGAATGGATGGGTTAAATGACATTCAGGAGATTCTGAAGCAGGCAATTCTCCGAACAGAACATCTTGTTGATGATGTTGCCGAAGTCCTTAATCAAAAGATTGTTGAGATTGAAGAAAATCTTGATGTCTTTGTAGAGCCAGTTGTTACAGAGATTGAGAAAGAGTTAGACACCCTATTGGAACCCATCGTTACGGATGTATTAGCTTTTGAGCAGGCTATTGAAGAACTGGCTTCTCCCATCACTCAAAGAGTGTATCCGTTATTAGATCAACAACCAGTTTGTTCTGGCTGCCGTCATTACCATGGTCGGACTTATGGTGAGTATTTTCTCGTTTGTGGTATGCATCCTTATGGTGCACAGACCCAATCTTGCCCGGATTGGGAAACCTGTTGATTGAATTCAATCTAGAAATCTGTGACTGTATCAATCCAAACTTCTATTATTCCTCACGTTCGGGAAGTCCGATAACAGTTTGGTTCCCTGCAACTACTTTTCCAATTTCATAGGCGGAAATATCTTGCTGGGTGAACCATGCTAGCGCTTGTTGGATTTGAACTGGAGGCACAATTAATATAAAGCCAATTCCCATATTGAACGTATCAAACATATCTGCGCTACTAACATTCCCAGCCTGTGCCAACCATTCAAAAATTGGCTGGGTGGGCCATTGCTCAAGTTTAAGACTTAAAGACTGATCCCCTTGCAAACACCGAGGTCCGTTTTCTGGTAGTCCTCCACCCGTAATATGGGCCATGCCATGAATATCGAGGCCAGAACGCAGGGCAGACAAGACCGGCTTGACGTAAATTTGAGTGGGGGCGAGCAGTGTGTCACCTAAGCTAGTCCCACCGAGTAGTGGGGGATGGTCGTGCCAATCCCAACCAGGATATTCTCGTGCGGGGTTGGCACCTTCAGCAACAATTTTTCGAACTAGACTAAACCCATTGCTATGCACACCTTGACTAGTAAGGCCAATAACAGCATCTCCCAGATTGACCTTGGTACCGTTCAGTAATGCTTGTTTCTCGACTATGCCAACGCAAAAACCAGCTAGATCGTATTCATCAGGCTGGTAGAACCCTGGCATTTCGGCAGTTTCTCCTCCTAATAGTGCACAACCAGCTAACTGGCACCCTTGGGCTATCCCAGCAATAACTTCTTCAAGTTGATGCGATTGAAGTTGACTTGTCGCTAAATAATCTAAGAAAAATAAGGGTTCAGCCCCACAGGTCAAAACATCATTGACACACATAGCCACCAGATCAATGCCAACAGTATTATGACGATTCATGGCTTGGGCTAATTTGAGTTTAGTGCCAACGCCGTCTGTGCCAGACACCAGAATAGGCTCTTGATAGCCGGAAGGTAACTGAAATAAACCGTTAAATCCTCCCAAATCGCCCAAAACTTCTGGACGGGCTGTTGCAGCTACCATCTGCTTGATATTGCTGACGAACATCCGTCCTGCTTTAATATCAACGCCTGCATCACGATAGTCCATATCCAATCTAAACCTTTTCAATTGCTAGAGGCAGCATGCCATAATGACAGATTCTTATTGATCTAAGCAACACTACCCTGACAGACGAATGTTCCTTGGTAAATTGAATCTGGAGCAATCTGCTGAATTTTTGTCATTCAGTTTAGGTATACGCTTACAACCTCATTGAGGGAATATTTCTGATTTGCTAACTTACATAGATCTATAAAAGATCTATAAAAATCTCCTATATTGTTTCAGTGGCATGACATCAGATCACGTTCAATATTTAGTGAAAAGTCTCTAGGTTCAAAGTTTTTGGTTTCTCAGGGCGTCCCAAGAGAGCATCAAGTGATTACTATATTTGATGAATAGATATTATTTTTTGAAATAAAAAAAGACGCTACCATCTCATCTACCCTTTAACTGAAGTCTTTAAATATTCAAACGAAATATCTACAATCAATAGTTTTTTTTAATCTTTTGTTTAAGTTGATTTAAGAGCTGAGATCGACTATTTTTAGTGCTTTCATGGATTTTCTGATTGTTTTCGAAAACTTTCTTTGAGTCTAAAATCTCCTAGTAGCACATTTTGTCTCAGCGATATCCCTGATTTCAGGGGTTGAATGTTCGTGATAAGGTAATTAAGTTCTGTAAAGAAAGATTGAAGTCTGTATAAAGAAAGATTGAAGTCGTGACAAAACTTCATGAGTTTGTTTGGCTGGTTTGGCACAGCGACAGTAATGTTCAATCTTGTCATTCAATACCCTTCAACCCACCCTATACTTTTCAACCCAAGAACTCTTATGAGAAATAGATTAGTTTTGACTGGTTTGGTTGCGGCCATCACGGTATCTGTTGTGAGTGCATTGAGCATTAGTGAGGCCAACCAAAATCAGCAAACACCTAATTCAACGGCCAATCAGTCCTCAAGTCCCGAAGAACCAGAAAATGCTGTTGACGAATCTAAATCAACTGAGCAGAAGGAAGAAACTGATGCTGTCAAGGTAGGAGAAAGTCAATCCAGTGGACTGACGGATGAGAAGCCTGCGATCGCAAAAATCCATTCTTACCAAAAAGAGGGGCGCTCCATTGCTACTCTATATGTGCGCAATATCCCCGTTGCGACATTCTTAGGGCCTAAAGAGGCCAAGGATGCAGTGGCAGAGAAGACGAAAGTTGCCACGGTTAAACCGGAAGAAGAACAAGAGGCCACCGATCCGCAAGATCCTGTTTGGAGAGCCACGCGAGTTGCTGCCATAGTCAACCAGCTCGATCGAGACGGAATAGATGCAGATAAAATCCAGGTGATTTGGGATAAAGAGCGTAAAAGCTATGTGATCAAAACAGACGCAGCCCATGTTTTAGAGATGAGTAAACTCACTATTCTTCCCAAAACAACGAAGGATATCGGAGATGATGCGCTCAAAATCACGAATCTCTTGCGTCGTCAAATAGGTGAGGCTAAGCCTTTAACGACTATTCCTGGTCGTCCGAAGCCTCCTGCACCAAACATTGCAACGGCACCTGTTCGTTACCAAGTCAGTGGTGAAGCGTCTTGGTATGGGCCAGGCTTTAACGGCAACTATACGGCCAATGGTGAAATTTACAATCAATCTGCCTTGACGGCGGCTCATAAGACACTGCCTTTTGGCACCCGAGTAAGAGTGACCAATCTCTATAACGGGCGTTCAGTCGTGGTCAGAATTAATGATCGGGGTCCATTTATTCCTGGGCGCATTATTGATTTGTCCCAAGGTGCTGCTCAAGTCATTGGCGTGACTAGCAGTGGTGTTGCTCCTGTCCGCATGGATATCTTGCAGTAGTAGTTCTAGCTCTAGATACACGCTAATAAAAAAGCCCTTATTGTAGATAAGGGCTTTTTAGGCTATCTCTGAATTTGAAAATACAGATTAAACAGAAGCTGCGTTTTCAGTCAGTAATCAGTTTCGAATAGCAACCACTCAGTGTTTAAGACCGTTGATAGTAAAAATAGGTGAGCATGGGCACTGCTGTAGCCACGAAAAGTAAAACAACAACTAATACAGCAGAACTGGTGTCATTGGTTTCTTCAGCCGTACGATAGTTGCTCTCTGGTACAGCTGCTACTTCTACTTCTGGTGGTCCAGGATCGGTTTGGCCCGTCAACACAGCTGCCAAACGATCTCCTGCTCCTTGAAAGGCTTCATTGTAGTTGCCTTTACGAATAGGGATGAGTAGGTTGTCAAAAGCAATGCTGTTGGCAGTTTCATCGGGCAGGGTTTCTAGGGCTTTCTCTCCCACCAAAATCGCGGGTGCATTCGTGCGAGCGTCGTATACTAACAAAATTTGATCTGCCTGCGCTTCAGCAGTGGGAAACCATTTCTGAAACAGAGAATTGGCAAAACTCTCTGGTGTTTCACCATAGTTAAGGCCGCGAATGGTAATTACCCGGACGTTTATGCCGGTTTGTCGGGAAATTTGCTTAAATGTTTTATTCAAGGAGCGCTCAGTGATCAGGCTGAGGAAATCTCCTTGATCTGCGATCCAAGTAGACTGGCTGGCGGAGAGATTAGGTATATCCTCAACAACTGTTGCCCAAGCTGGGGGAGTCCAGAGAGGAAGTCCTACTAAAATCGTAATTGCGACTACGATCAACCACTGACGTAGTTGTTGCTTCCAATCCCATCGCATGTTGAGTTGAAATTTCATCCTTGATAACCCTAAATCTATGTACGCTCATGCACCGTATTCGGTGCATCTGTTTGTATAAGTAATCTGCTCTCTACATACTATTGATCCGCTGGTTTGGGATCAACAATTGTAATAAAGCTGATAAGAGTTGCTCATTGTGGAAGGGGAGTTTGGGGGAATCGGCAGATTGGGTGATCGTGAATGCAAGACTGACTTGCGATCGCAAGCAAGTCTTTCCTCTGATCGGCCATCAGGCTTCTGTCTCACCCATTCTCTAATGTGGCTGAGTAATTTTTATTCTCAAGAATATGTGTACCTCATTGCCTAGAGCATAGTATCGCTCACGTCTAAAAACAGGTTCAAAGTGCGTAGTGGATCAGGCCAGGTCTATGTTTATAGTTCGATGCAGGGACGTCCCCACTTAGCCTACTTATATGGCTGAAAGTATCTGATCAGATCTGGTCAAAAATAGGGAATTGTATGGATATCACCTTGACGTCAATGCTCAAAACTCCAGTCTAATCAAAGCTTTGATTGGAGGAAGATACACAAGTGAAACTTCTGAAACCCTCGACTATTTGTCTAGTAGTACTGAAGACGAAGCTTACTCTTGAAAGATTTGACCTGGCACAGAACTCGTAACAGTTAATGCCATTCTGATTGGTCACCTCATCAGGTCCCCCAATGAATGGGGCCTTTCATCTTTGTCATCAATGCGTATACTTTATTGAAGAAGAAATCTGAAGTATTGTAACGTGCTATCACTGCCTTGATATCTGTTTGCACAGTATAGGAGGCAATTACCCCTCGTGAGATCCGAATTGTTTTTTGAAATTTTATGGATACTGATTTAAGCCCTAATTTTGTTGATTCAGAACAATCTCCTGAAGACAACAGCTCAGAAGCAGCATCGACCGTTACTCTAGCCACTAAAAAACTGGAGAAAAGGCATCGGCAAATCCAAGCTCGAATCCTTTTACCCTTCTCGCCTGAGCAAATTTGGCCAGTCTTAATTGACTATGAAGCGCTGGCAGACTTTATCCCTAATCTGGCGAAAAGTCAGCGTCTATCCCATCCAGAATCAGGTGTTCGCATTGAACAGATTGGGGTCAAAAATGCCTTGTTTTTGAAGTTCTCGGCAAGAGTTGTGCTGGATATGGTTGAAGAATTTCCTCATACCATTCGATTTTCCATGGTAGAGGGTGATTTCAAGGCTTTTTCCGGCACTTGGGAAATTCAGCCTGCCCAAAATCATTCCCCTCAGGGGACCACATTAATTTATACCGTCCAGATTTGCCCTACCAGACTGATTCCTGTGAAAGCGATTGAACAGCAACTTGGGCAAGACTTACCTCGAAATCTGCTTGCGATTCGCAACAAACTATACCAGCTCTATGATGTTTAGATCGTTAATCTTCTTAAGACAAATGTTCTAACTGCTCAAGATCAATATTCTGTAGATCTTGTTGCAGCTGACGACGGGAGGGTCGGCGGTAGCGTTTCGTTTCTAATTTAGGTTCGGCTTGGGTTTTCCCCTGTTTACCAGATTTCTGCTTGGTTCTAGATTCAGGGATCGCGGTCATTTTTATTTTTGCCTGCTGCTCGTTCACCTCTGTTAGCAAGCTCAAATAATAAGGATATCGTTCCCAACTTCCCCTGACTACGCAATTAGGCTCATCAACATGCTGACAATCACTGAATTGGCATTGGGCCTGCAATAGCCGTTGACGGATTTCAGGGAAACAATGACTGAGTTGCTGAGGCAGTATGTCTAAATTGGGCTGATTAAAACCAGGTGTATCCGCTAGATAACCACCGTTCGCCAATTC
Source organism: uncultured Acaryochloris sp. (assembly GCA_937941595.1). Taxonomy (GTDB): domain Bacteria; phylum Cyanobacteriota; class Cyanobacteriia; order Thermosynechococcales; family Thermosynechococcaceae; genus Acaryochloris. The sequence goes on from CALDHF010000350.1 coordinate 18,931, forward strand.
GAATAGTTCAACATGTCGGGTGGTATGTCGTCCCTGCCCCCACCGCTGTGAGACTGGGCCAACCCGCAAATCAACGTCAGGAATGAAATGGTTAATAACGCTTGATTTGCCAACACCAGAAAGACCAGAGACTACGGTAATCCGATTCTTTAAGGGCCGTTCTAGTCGCTTTAGTCCTACTTGCGTTTGCAAACTGATCAAAATAGGATCATATCCCCACTGTTTCATCCGATCTCGCCACGCTCTTTGGGTGGCATAGGGGGTTAAATCTCGTTTGTTAAAACAAAGAATAATGGGCAAGTTCGTACTTTCTGCTGTCACCAAAAATCGGGTGAGTTGTTGAGGCTCTAGCTTTGGTTCTGCTAATGCAAACATCAATAAAATCTGATTGACATTGGCAATGGGAGGACGCTGGAGTTGCGATTGGCGGGGGAAGATAGTTGCGATCGCACCTCGATACCCCAACCAATCTGGCTCTTCAACCACGACTTGATCCCCGACCATCACCTGCTGTCCTAACTTTTTTAGGCGAGATCGACGGGTACATAGCAGCTGCTCCACGGGTCTATCTATCCCTGGCACACCCTGCAACTGAACCTGATAGTAATTGGCTTGAACAGCTATTACTGTTCCAATAACAGGGGTATTATCACCGGATTGCGACTTTTCACTCATATATCGAGTGATCTCACTTGCAGCACATAAAAATCAGAGTAGTCTTGCAAGGTTTCAATCTCATAGCCTGCCATCTTTAAACTGTCAGGTACCTGCTCGATCGGTTCTCCCGGATCCAACCATACCTCCAACATAGAACCAGGAGACATTTTCTGTAAGTATAGTTTCGTTTTTACAAAATTTAGAGGGCAAGGTGTCCCCCTCAAATCAAGATGGGTATCCGATGTCGACAATAGAGCCTCTTGGGAATCCGTCATCGACCAAAGATACCTCCTAAAAACCCTTCGACTCCACCTTTACCTGTTTGCTCAGCGCGAATGCTCGCTAGTTGCACCAACAGCTCTCGTTCCTCCGTTGATACCCGCGTCGGAATATCAATCACAATGGTAACCAAGTGATCACCGCGACTGACTGGATTTCCTAATCGCGGTACTCCATGACTCTCTAGTGTTAAAACCTTACCCGGCTGAGTGCCTGCAGGGATAGTTAAGGTCTCTTCACCATCTACTGTCTTCACAGGTAACTGAGCTCCCAAGATGGCTTGAAGATAGCTAATCTTAAACTCAGACAAAATCGTAGAGCCATCTCGACGAAATTCTAGATCATCTTGAACAAACAAATACACATACAAATCCCCTGGTGGCCCACCTTTTTGGCCGACATCACCTTCGTTCGAGACCCGCAGACGAGTCCCTGTATCGACACCGGCTGGGATCGTAATCTTTAATTTCTTACTAACTTGATTTTGCCCCCGGCCCCCACAGCTCTCACATTTCTCAGCGACTGTTTGTCCTTGGCCATTACAAGTTGGACAAACAGAAACTTGCGTAAAATTTCCTAAGGGAGTGCGGGTCATCCGCCGAACTTGCCCTGCACCCTGGCAAGTTCCACAAGTCTGAGGACGTGTACCTGATTTTGCCCCTGACCCTTCACAAACTTTACATCCCTCTAGATGAGAAATTCGAATTTGCTGTTCGCCACCAAATACAGCTTCTCGGAACTTCAGCTTGAGGTCGAACCGAAGATCCTCTCCACGAGTCGGGCCTGAGCGTCTTCTTCCTGACTGAGGACTGCCCCCGAAACCACTAAAAAAGGTTTCAAAGATATCTGCAAATCCACCAAAATCGCCCATATCTGGATATCCAGCTCCGGCAGCAGAGCTTACTCCTGCTTCACCAAACTGGTCATACCGCCCCCGCATCTGCTGATCGGACAACGTTTCGTAGGCTTTATTTATTTCCTTAAACTGATCTTCGGCCCCTGGTTCTTTATTGACATCAGGATGATACTTGCGGGCTAAACGGCGGTAAGCACGTTTCAATTCATCAGGATCGGCGCTGCGGTCAACACCAAGAATGTCATAGTAGTCGCGGGCCATAAATTGCTGTTCTTAGCTCACTAACTGTACTGCCAACACATTCAAACTCTAGTCTACAGCTTCATAATCAGTGATGACAGTATCATCAAAATCTCCCACGATGGTGGAATCATCATCCAACGCTGAAACTGAATCAGAAGTTACTACAGTGCTAGGTTGACTATTATAAACGTCACTCGGGGTATAAATGTCATTGGCAGCAGATGAGTTTGTTGCCGATTGCTGATAAACAGACGCACCAATATCTAGCAGCACCTGCTGCAAGTTATCAATTCTCAGCTTCAAAGTCTCTGCTGTTACGTCAGATTGATCCGCCAGGACCTTAAGTTCAGCGGCCGCCTGTTCAGCCCGTTGTTTCAGCTCTGGTGTAATAGCAGCGGCATTATCCTTGAGCGTAACACTACAGCTATAGAGCATGCTGTCAATCTGATTTTTTTGTTGAGCAACATCTCGTTGTTGACGATCTTGATCTGCATAAATCTGGGCTTCTTGGCGCATGCGCTCGACTTCCAGACTGCTCAACCCCCCAGTATTAGAGATACGAATACTTTGCTCTCGTCCAGTGCCTTTATCTGCTGCTGAGACATTGAGAATACCATTGGCATCAATATCAAACGTCACTTCAATTTGAGGAACACCCCGAGGCGCAGGTGGAATCCCCGTTAATTCAAAGCGACCTAGACATTTGTTGTCTTTTACCATTGCCCGTTCACCTTGGTAAACCTGAATTTCAACGCAGGTTTGCCCATCAGTTGCCGTCGAAAAACTTTGAGAACGACTCGTCGGTAAAGTGGTATTGCGATCGATAATCTTAGTGAAGACACCTCCTAAGGTTTCGATGCCCATAGATAGCGGTGAAACATCTAAGAGCAGCAAATCCTTGACTTCTCCGCCAAGAACCCCTGCTTGGATTGCTGCACCCAAAGCGATGGACTCATCAGGGTTCACTGAACGGTCGGGGCTGTTGCCTCCAAAAAATTGTTTGACGGTTTCTTGCACAGCTGGGATACGGGTAGACCCTCCTACCAAAATAATCTTGTCGATATCTTGGGCTTGTAAGTCAGAATCTTGAAGCGCTCGCTCTACAGGCTCCATCGTGCCTGTGACCAATTCACTGACCAATTCTTCAAATTTTGCTCGAGTTAAATCCATCTCCAAGTGCTTGGGGCCGGATTCATCGGCTGTGATAAACGGCAAATTAATAGAAGTGGTAATAGTACTAGATAACTCGATTTTAGCCTTCTCCGCTGCTTCTCGTAAGCGCTGCAGAGCCATTTTGTCCTTGGACAGATCAATCCCTTCTGTTTGATGGAAGCTGGCCAGCATCCACCTGAGAATGGCTTCGTCAAAATCATCTCCACCCAGATGATTATTCCCAGCAGTTGCTTTAACCTCAAAGACACCATCTCCGAGTTGGAGAATGGATACGTCAAATGTGCCACCGCCCAAGTCAAATACTAAGATTTTGTGATCTGATTCCTGTTTATCTAATCCATAGGACAGAGAGGCTGCCGTTGGCTCATTAATTATTCGCAACACCTCTAAGCCAGCAATGGTCCCTGCATCCTTAGTCGCTTGACGTTGAGCATCACTGAAATAGGCAGGTACAGTGATTACTGCCTGGGATACTGCCTCGCCCAAGTAAGCTTCGGCATCCTGCTTTAATTTCTGCAAGACCATTGCTGAAATTTCTTGAGGAGTATAGTTTTTCCCTCGTATTTGAACATCCACAGTTTCATCTCTACCTGGGACACAGGTGTAAGACACTCTAGATCGTTCTATCTCAGTTTCCTGCCATCTGCGGCCAATAAATCGCTTAATACTGAAAATGGTATTTTCGGCATTGGTTACGGCCTGCCGCTTAGCAAGTTGTCCAGCCAATCGTTCTCCAGATTTTGCAAATCCAACGATGCTGGGAGTGGTTCTCCCCCCTTCAGTATTAGGGATGACGACTGGTTTTCCCCCTTCAAGAACAGCCACACAACTATTTGTTGTTCCTAGATCAATACCAATGACCTTTCCCATAACTTTTTCACAGCAAACGGCAATTATGCTTGATTAAATATCTTGAGCTGTCTAAAACGCTCTCCATAATGTAGGGTGCCTCATCTACCTACGAATTCAATCAACCCCCAGCAAATTAACCTGTATCAAATGTTCTTGATGACCAGGCTAAAACCTTATTGAAATCAGTCAGAGACTGCATTCTCAGCTTCCTCTATTTCATCGCCTTCTGAAACAGATTCCGCCTCTAATGGTGCAGCAACTTTGACCATCGCATGCCGCAGAACTTGTTCACCCAATAAATATCCACTGACTAATTCTTCAACAACTATTCCTTCTTCAAACTCATTTGTAGGCTCACGCATTACTGCTTCATGGAGGTTGGGGTCAAACGGCTGCCCTTTGGAACGCATTGGGGCAACACCAATCCGCTTTAGACAATCCACTAATTGTTTGTATACGCCTTGATAGCTGTTGTGAATATTCTCTTCTTGATCTGTTTGAGGTTTGATATGAGATCTGGCTCGGTCAAAGCTGTCAATCACAGGTAAAAGCTCACTGAGTGTATCTCGTTTTACCCGCTGTTCTAGCTCAGTTTTTTCACGAGTTGTGCGCTTGCGAAAGTTTTCGAAGTCAGCAGCTATTCTCATATACTGGCTGGTGCGTTCATCTACCTGACTTCTTAGAGCTTCGACCTCATAAGCCAGCTGATTTAATGCTTCAGGATCATCCTCGCCAGTCTGCTCATAATCTGATGCAGGCGTAGATGTAGATGCCTCAATGCCATCATCTTCGACTGCGTCAGAAGAGAAGAGATCGGCCCTTGACTCAGACGCATTTCGTTCTTGGTTATCCAAGGCTATATCTCTCTCATCAGAGCCAGACTCTTCTAGATGAGGCGAAGACTCATCTGAGTTATTTATCTCATTAGTCTCAATAGTGTCCTGCTGTTTTGCGTCTTCGCTCATAATGCTCCTGCTTTCTCAATTGCCATTGCTAAAAATTAGTATCCAGATCCATAGCTTAGAGTGTTGTGCGCACATGGGAAAACATCACAATCACCATTTATCGCATCGTAGCTTAAGAAGAAGAATACGCACGGTTAAAAACAACGTTCAAATTCTGTATTTTTTGATATTGTGCATGTTCTTGGAATGATTCCGAAACAACTGACGATAAAATGTCTTTCAAAACAGTTATGTCTGAAGAGGTAAGAATTTAGGTTCTAACCTAGAGATGCTACTCATGGTGAAAGATGAAAACCGCAAATAATCCTGAACGTTTGCACAAATAGCTATGAAAAACCAAATTTTGGGTCTTTAACTCGTCGCATATACTCTAACAATTTTTCTAAATGGTGAATTCAAAATTTGTGTAATGGAGTCGCTGAACTTAGTGGTATCCAGCTAGCGTTACTGTAAGAACCTCCAAAAATCTGGGCATGCTGATAACAGCCCTGCTATTGCTTCAACTTGGCTAGGGACTCAAATATCAAGCATACTATCCACGGTTAGGTCTCTCGCATTCATCGCTATGGTTAACTCTTCCTCACAGCGGCGTGCTCTAGTTACTCGGCACAACTTTTCCCCTTTTGGTAACAAACTAGTCTCAACAGGCTATGTTGACCAAGACCAAATGCGGGAAGCGACCCTTGAAAGCCGACGTTCAGGACGTTCTCTAGTTGAAATCCTTCAAGGATTGACAGGACAATCCCTACCACCTGAGCTTCTTCGGCAATATAAACGACAGCAATTGTTTGAACTAAAGATACTCTATGGTATTGATTCTTTAGACCTCGAACTCAGCCAAATTCCTACCGATCAAATCGGTGAATTAATCCAAACTTTAATTCCCATTGACATTTGTCGCCGCTACCAACTTGTTCCTCTCACCCTCAACCGGGAGTCTGAGCCTGCCACCCTCTTAGTGGCTATGGTCGATCCAGATAACTTAGGGGCTCTGGATGATTTAGGTCGCATTCTCAGAGACGAAAACCTGACACTACAGCGGATGGTGATTGCTGTTGAAGATTATCAAAATCTCATCAGTAAATATCTTGATCAACAGGCTCAGCAGCAAGAGAAGCTCAATCATCAACCCATAGAATTTGATTTAGATGATGATCTAGATGCGATCGGAGGTCTAGATGATCTTCC